>QNFK01000030.1 GCA_003645495.1 Gammaproteobacteria bacterium | reverse complement strand
GCTCGCTATATTGCGGACCTGACAGCAGATGATTTCACTGCTATCGAATCGTTCATCGCCCGCGAGATTGACAAATACGGCCATACCCTCAAGCGACCTGTACGCCTGGAATTCGGTCAGGAAATCAAAGAACAACCACCGGCGCTCAGTGCTGCACCCGGTACGCTCGATATCATGTTGTGGAGTGTCAGGATGCGCTGGTGGGCCGGGAGCGTGGCAGGACCTCAGGACAACCCCGATCCGGATGTCAGGATTTTTGTTCGTTATCACGCGCCGCAGGATAGTTTCGTACTCGAAAATTCGGTCGGCCTGCAAAAGGGCATGGTCGGTATCGTCAATGCATATGCCGGCCGTCGTCACGCAGGTAGCAACAACGTCATCATCGCGCATGAATTCGTGCACACGCTCGGCGCAACCGACAAATACGATCCAGCCAACGGCTTGCCGCAATTTCCGCTTGGTTATGCTGAACCGGAACGGCAACCCCGTTATCCGCAACGCTTTGCAGAAATCATGGGCGGCCGCATCGCGGTATCAGAATCCGACGCGATGATTCCAAAGAGTCTCAAATACGTCACGATCGGCACAACAACTGCCGGGGAAATAAACCTGCTTGACTAGCAGTTTGTTGAACATCAGAAGTTTTCCGCAGGGTAGTTACCCTGTCTGTTAACCTCGCCGCATGAGCGAAACCGGCGAAATCAGTCTCACCTGCATGAATGTCGATATCTCCGTTCCCGGGCGATCCCTTGTCCGGCAACTGAACCTCAGGATCACAGGTGGAGAATTCCTGGCTGTACTGGGTCCGAATGGTGTTGGCAAGTCGCTTAGTCTGCACGCGCTCGCGGGACTGCGCGATCCGGACGATGGACAAATCGAACTGGACGGTCAACCGATTTCCGGGCTCTCACGCCAACAGATCGCCGCGCGCCTTACACTGCTGCCGCAATACACCGAGGACGTCTTCCCGGCAACAGTTATCGACACCGTCATGATCGGCCGACATCCGCATATCGGCAGGTTTCAATGGGAGTCGGATCTCGACAGGGAAATCGCGTGCGCAGCTCTGCGAGAAGTTGATCTTAATGATATGGCGCATCGCGATATCGGCACTTTATCCGGCGGCGAGCGGCGCAGACTTGCGGTCGCCCAGGTACTAACTCAGGACCCTGCAATCTATTTGCTCGACGAGCCAACCAATCATCTCGATCCACAACACCAGCTCGACGTGCTACGGATCTTTAAGGAGAAGGCACGCCGCGGAGCTGCGATTGTTGCGAGCCTGCATGATGTCAATCTCGCAGCACGTTTTGCGGATAAGTGCCTGCTGTTGTACGGCGATGGCCGTTGGGTATTGGGTGATACCGACACGGTCCTGACAACGGAGCGGCTGACCGAACTCTACGCGACGTCCATGGAATCTGTGAGCTGGCGCAACACCAACTTGTTTGTCGCCGCAGGCTAATACTCCGTCAGGCAACATAACCCGCAAACTTCTCCAGGAGCGTGCTGTGTAACGCTGGATTTGCGGCCAGGACGGAACGGGTTTCAAGCCCTGGCCGCTCACCATTCAGATCGGTAAATGTGCCGCCCGCCTCCTCGACGATTACCGCGAGTGCAGCAATATCGAGAATATTGACGTCCGATTCGATGACCGCCTCGATCTTTCCAGCCGCGAGCAGGTGGTAATGGTAAAAATCGCCGTAACCACGTATCCGGTCGGCAGCTGCGACCAGCTCGCCCAGTCGTGACCAGCCTTCGCTGCCTGCCAATGACTTGAGATTGCCTGTCGATATCGCAGCGCGCTCCGGTTTGTCGATGTCACTCACGGCAAGTTTTTTGCCATTGAGCCATGCACCCTGGCCGCGTTCCGCAAATGCCAGCTCGTCGAACATCGTGCCATTTGATACACCGAGAATCAGCTCGCCATTGCGCATGAGTGCAATTTGCGTCGAGAAAAATGGATATTGCCTGACGAACCCCTTGGTGCCGTCGATCGGATCGACCAGCCAGAGATTTTCTGCATCGGCAGCAGTCTTGCCGGTTTCTTCACCAAAAAATCCATGCTCCGGGAAGGCGTCAAGAATGACTTTGCGGATCGCCTGCTCACATTCCACGTCCGCCTGGGTCACAGGAGTCTGGTCCTCCTTGATAGTGACCGTGAAATTGCCCTTAAAATAGCTGCGACTGATCTCCGCAGCGACAGAGGCAGCCTGCAATGCAGTCTTTAGCTCGGTCGACATATTGTCGGTGTCAAAAGTGCTCAAAATACTAATTCTCCGGCGTGGAGCAACTATGGCGGCAGTGGATTGTAGAAACAAGCCTGCTCTTGACAGCCAACCAACCGCCTTCTATCGTTTCTCGCTCTCAAGTTGGGTGCGCGAATGCGTTTTTGAACGGGTGACTGGAAAATGGGCAATCGACTCAGCAAAATTTATACACGCACCGGCGATGATGGTACGACCGGGCTCGGTGACGGCAGTCGCGTTGAAAAAGACAGTATGCGAGTCGAGGCTTACGGCACCGTGGACGAGGCCAACAGCGCAATCGGCGTGGTACTGGCGGTCGAATCGATTCCGGACGAAATTCGCCGATGCCTGACCATCGTGCAACACGACCTGTTCGATTTGGGTGGCGAACTCTGCATACCAGGACACAAAGCGATCGAAAGTAATTTCATTGATCGACTGGAAGTCGAACTCGATCAGTTCAATACCGACTTGCCACCATTAAAGGATTTCATATTGCCAGGTGGAGGTGAGGCGGCAGCGGCCTGCCATCTCGCCAGAACAATCGTACGTCGCGCAGAACGAAGAGTTAACAGCCTTCGTCGTCAAGAAGATGTACGGGAAGAAGTTCTGCAATACCTGAATCGCCTGTCCGATCTCTTGTTTGTCATTGCACGAGTTCTGTCACGTGTGGAATCAGGGCAGGAAGTTATCTGGGATCGAAAACGAACTTGAAATCTTTCGCTGTTTAGCAAAGATCAGTTCTCCTTCACGCCAACGTCGTTTTTCGTTTCTTCGGGCCAGGCAAACGGGTCGTCCGGCAGCGTGTCGTAGGGGCTTGCCCCATTGATACTCGAATGCAGGCGCAAGACGGCAAGGCCGATACCGGCGGCGCCGTGAAATATGCCCGTATAGGCTGCACGTCCTCCGCCCATGAATTCGGGCGCATCGACTACCCAGTGTGCCGTTCGATTTTCCCGTATAGCCGCACTTTGTATGTGTGCGAAAATCGAATCGCGTAGTCTGACGACATCTTCGGACACCGGTTCATTCACGCTCCGCTGGCTTAGCAATGACAATACGCCGGCGCGACCGAAGCGCTTATCAAGGGCCGTCGATGGCTCGGCGAATGGCGCTGCCGGTGTGGCGGGAAGATTAATGTTTAGAATCGTGTGCCTGGTCAGGTTTTCATATTTGGCTGCTGCCTCAGCATCGATGCCGGACATTTGCATACGTGCAAAAAACGACGCCGTTCCGCTAAGTCCGTGAGCCCAGCCAAACTCGTACAGCCCTGCCCATGAATCCGCACCCCAACCATAGGGAATACGCAACAGGCCACCCTCAATTTCGGAGATGGAGCGAATGTACGTAAAACCCTCTCGCGCACCTGAGCGTAACGACTCGTCGTCGGCGAACGTGCCTACCGTTGCCAGCACATAAGCAATGCCCGCGGTACCGTGGGAGAAATTGGGGAGATTAAATGGCTTGCTGCGCCTGAAATACCAAAACGATCCTGTTGCCGACTTTTGTGCCTGGCCGAGCAGGAACCGTGCACCCTGCATCGCCAAATCGAGCGCTTCCTCATCTGCTGTCTGCTGTGCAACATAGGACAGGAACAGCGCAGTTCCGGCATCGCCGTAGATAAGGTCATTAAACTCGTCGCTCCAGCGCAGTCCCCCGCCGTCCTCGACACTCCATTCGCCGAGCTGATTAACAATCTGTTTTACAGCACGCCCATATTTTTGATCAGAAGCATGACGTTGAACATGCAACAGCGCCACACCAATACCGGAGATTCCTGTGTACAAACTTGCGCGCCGCGGATTTTGCTCAAATGATGACGGGTCTTGCAGAACTCCAATGAGGTAGTCGGCACCACCCTCTGCCATTTTCAGGTATTCGACATTGCCAGTCGCCCTGTAAAGTGCGACGAAATACACAACCTTGCCTGCGACACCTGACGCAAGGTCATAGCCAATTGTATCCGGACTTAAAGCATTGTCAGGCCATACAGTTCCATTGTCGTTTTGTATAGCGTTGCCAACCAACCATCGGCCGATATCCTCGGCAAGTTCCAGCACTTCATGCGAGCCTTCTTTTCCCATGTCGGCATTTGTATTCGCGACAATGCCAAAGCAGCTCACAGTAAATAGTATTGCTAGCTGAGTAATTCTTTCAAGCTGCATATTCATTGCGATCCCTTTGCTCAATACAGATTGCTGCAACACTTGCCAGATTCTGACCCTTTTCGATTACAAACGTTGCAGACGAAACCCCACAGAAGTTGGGGCACCCAGCAAATAGTTAAACTCACTTACAGGTTCGTGTTGAAATCGCACAAACCTTGATGGGTGCCATAATTATTTACCGGGCAATTGTTTCTAGCTGATCCAACCCTTGCTCTCGGTCAGCTTCGAATACCAGATCAAAAACGCCACCACCAGAAGCGGCATCAGAATCATTATCACGATCTCGAGGATACTGAAGTCGATTGTCGAGCTGGCAATGGCAACTGTGTGGATCATTGTCACAATCGTGCCAAGTAGCGACGCAATAAATAAATAGATAGCAACTGACTTCCTCAGCAAAAGCAGAAGGCCGCCAAGCGCGCCGCCAAAAACAGCTATCGCAAAGCCACCAGTGGCCCAGGCAGGTCGACCTTCGATTATTGCGCGGTGCGTCTCAGGCAGCGACGCGACCAGGTCCGGATTCATCTGCGAGAGATAATTTAAACTGCCCAGAACATTCCAGATCAATGCGAAAGCGCTGATAGCCCAGAAACTCCAGTGAACACGAGCAACGGTTTCATCGTTCATTGCACCCTCCGAATTAATTGTTTTCTGACTGTAATTCTACAAACAGCTCATCCATGATTTTGTATCCGCTACCCCAGCCCTTATCCATACCAGCCATCATTTCCGCAAAATAGGCGATCTCTGCGTCGGTGGCTTCAATCGGTACCTGGGAAAGGCGTACATTTGTTTTACTGCCCACGTCCTCAAAAATCACAGTCGTCAGGAGCAGGCTGGGCCAGTCCTCCATCATGGGATTGGGAGCGCTGTTCCAGTCAGAGTCGGTCGAAGAATAATGATGCCAGACCAGCAGCGAAGATGGCGTCACTTCCTTAAAAACGACTTTCTGGAAATGGGAGTTTTCGCCCCACTTCATTTCGTTGAGCCACATCCCACCGGGCTGCAAATCGAATTTGTGGATGATTGTTTCTGCGCCCGGGCCGTACCAGCGATGCAGAAGATCAGGATCGGTCCAGGCTCGCCACACCATTTCGCGTGGCGCGTCGAAAATACGGTCTAATTTGTATTCCGGTAATTCACTCATAGACTGTTTCCTTCGCTTTTGCTTTTTTCATATTGATGAGGACCTTATCGAGTTGGTCGAAGCTGGTCCCCCAGAAGGCCGCAAATTCAGTCAATCAGTCGACGGCAGCCAAAGATTACTCGCCGAGGCGAAACACCTCCGCACCACCATATAACTCTCTGCCATGAACTGTGCCATCGGTTCCTCCGTAATATACGACGCCATCCACTACCGTCGGCCCTGAAGCCGCGTTGTCCGTACTCCAAAGTACCTGGCGCGTGTTCATATCGATAGCCCGCATGTACATACCGCCGCCCTCGCCCGATTCATTCGCCAGGACCTCAAAGTACATAGCGATGGCAGCATTTAACGGGGCCGGTCCATACGCGATACCTTCTGTCACAATACTCCAGACCTCTTGCCCCGAATGCCGGTCAACGCCATACAGGTGTTGATCCTCAAGCGTCGAGTAGTACAGAACATCTCCAACGAGGGTTATGAAGCTGCGCGATCCGACGTGGCGACTGTTTGCAGCTCCAGGGTCGAAGCGCCAGATCTGCTGGCCGTTTACACGATCAACTGCGAACAGGTTGCCCGCCCAGTCGGCAAAGTAAACTGCCTCCTCGGTTACGATCGGTACAACGGTCACGAACGGCACCTGGTCCGACAGGGACGCCCGACCACTATCGTCCGTAGTGGAACGCCAGATCCGTTTACCGGTGTCGATGTCGATGGCATAGAGATACCCGTTCCACGCACCGATGTACGCTACGCGATCAACGATCGGAATCTGTCGGGCCTGGGGTTCGTCGTCGAGGGAATGACGCCACACTTCCCGCCCGGTTTCGATCTCTACGGCATAAACGTTGAAGTCCTCGCTACTGAAGTACGCTATCCCATCAAGCACGGTCGGGATACCGTTAATGAAGATGTCGTGTACTTCCCAGTCAACGCGTCCGGCTTCGAAATCCCAGACCAGTTTGCCGCTATTTCTGTCCGCCGCACGCAATCGCCCGTCCCAACTCCCGAACAGAACGAGATCACCGATTACAAGGGGTGGATGAAAGACTGATCCACCGGTCTTGAATTGCCACAACTCGCGACCGGTTTCCATTTCCACGGCGTGCAGGGTACCTGCTTCACTGCCCAGGTAGACGACGCCATCAGCTATTGTCGGCTGTCCTGGGCGGGAGTCGACGCTAAAGGCTACGACCTGTTTCTCCCCGGCGTCACTAACGTCCCTGGGTTCGCAGCCTGTAATGAGTGCCACAACGAATCCAGCCAGTAACACTTTTGACAAAGTCACGAGCATTCTCCAGATTAATGATGTGGGTCGGTTCCTGCCGTGCAAAATTTTACGACCACAATGGCTGTTATCGGCTCTGATGAGGAGCGTTTAACGGACTCCCGACTAGTTGCCTCCCAGGTCTTTCATCATCAGGAAAGCACTATCCGGACAAAGATTGGTGAATTCTTCACTTAGCCGAATCGAATCAGGCACTGCGTCTCTTGTAACGATGTCGTAACCCTGTCTGGCAAAAAACTTTTCAGCATCGATGGTTAACAGCCAGAGGTCTCTGATGCCGGCCGCCTGTGCTGCTGCTTCGAGTCCGCCGACAAGTTTTTTGCCGAGCCCGGAGCTTCTCGATTTTTTTGCGACCACCAGTGACCGCAACAAACCCGTAGTGTCGTATACCTCCAGACCCACCAGGCCAACGACCTCATCATCCAGCTCAGCGATCAGGAAACGTTCCAGCAAGTCGGGGCCAAGATCATCAATTGGTAACTCAGCGTCATCCAACAATCGACGCACGTCGTTCCAGTCCGCGGCACGGGAATCCCGCAAAACGGGCAAAATCAGGCTGCTATTCAACTAACTTCTCACGATTGCTGCGGCCCTTTTCAAGCGCATCGCACATCGCCTGTGCGGCCACCAATAAACGTGGCGTTGCCCGACCGATTTCGTCCGCCGGCATCAGGAAGCTGTTGGCATAGCGATTGGCGGCCAGGTCAGGCCATCGCTCCCACTCCACAAATGCATCCGGCCCCGCATCGGTGCTGGCCAGTATGACTTCCGGGTTTCGTTGCAGCACTGCCTCAACTCCAATCAACGGCGCCAGGCCGCCAAGATCGGCGAACACGTTCGTGCCGCCACATATATCAATCAGTTCACTGACATAGTGCTCAGCATTTACGGTGTACAACGGACGGGTCGCGATCTGATAAAAAACACTGACTGGCTCAGCGTCGTTATTCTCAATCATCAGATTTTGCAAACTGTTTTCAAATTCCCGAACCACAGCGTCTGCTTCTTCCGCGTGTCCTGTCATTGTGCCGATCTGTTTCAACGCAGTCGAAATATCCCCGATGCTGGTCGTGGTGATAACTTCGACGCGGTAACCGCGTGCCCTGATTTCATCCACAATGTGGGCAGGTGTGCCGCTTTTCCAGGCCAGCAAGACATCCGGTTGAATGACTGCCAGGCGTTCCTGGTCCAGACCAAATGCATCGCCTACAACCGGCAGTTTCGCTGCAGCGTCGGGATAGTCGGTATAAGCGCTGACGCCGACCAGCATGCCACCAGCACCGACCGCAAAGACGAGCTCCGCAAGATGCGGAGCGAGCGACACTATTCTTAGCTCTGTAGTTTCCTTTGCGGATGTCTCTGCCTGTGTTTGCGAATCGTGACCGGCATCAGAACAAGCCGATAACCAGTGAGCGCAAACAAAAAGCAAAACAAGCCGGGAATACTTTCGCCTCACACAGACAGGCCATACAAGGTCATTGCGGCAATAACCGCGGCCCAGATGAACAGCAATCTGAAAACCAGGCCGTTCGCAGTCGTAGCACCTCTGATGCCACGGTCCGGGATACTCTCGCCCTCGATATCCTGCAGTGCGAGCGCACCAACACCGACTCGTGCCAGCAGCGATTCATGATGCTCATTGGATCCAGCTTCTTCACTTTCTTCCGGTTTGCGCCACGCGGTCAACGCACCGTCAAAACTTCCTGCCATCGCGTAGCCAATCGCAGTGAGTCTTGCCGGGATCCATGCCAGCCAACCCTGGAGCATTTGTGCTGCCTCTATCGTCTGTGGCGAACTCGATGCGTAATCATCACGGGTCGCGTTAAAAACCGCACGGCGACGAATAAGGTCTGTCACCCGGTATGCCCACGCCCCGACCGGCCCGAGGAGTACAAACCAGAAGATCACTGCAAACAGTCGATTGTTTGCCTGTACGCAAACAGCTTCTTCAACCTTGCGGATGCGCTCCATCGGATCTGCCGGAGGGTCATCCTCGATCAACGCCTTCGACGTCACCCTGATCAGCTCCTCGTCGTCTGCCTCAATAGCACGACAATAGTCGTCGACATCCTCGCCAATATCCTTGGGGCCAAGTGAGAAAAACAAAACGATAATTGCCAGAACGAGATACGGAAAGCCGAAAAATGTATCGCCCAGGCTAAGCCGGGCCAGAAAAACCGGCAATACCAGCACCACAGCAAGAAGAACAACCGGAATCAATGGCGGCCAGTTGGCAAACTGCCCGCCTTGCCGGAAACCGAAATCCATAAACTGGTCAAGCCAGCGCAATCGACGCAGATGAAAAAACTGCGTCGCGAGGCGCTCAATGATGAGGCCGATTAATAGAGCCAGTAGTTTCATGGTTAGCTTGTTATCTCCTGCCTGCTCTGATCCGGGACTTTATTCCTGGATCAGAAGCCCATCATACAATCGCAACCAGTCGAAAGCAGGCCCTGGATCAGTCTTTCTGCCCGGCGCCACATCACAATGGCCGGCGATCTGTCGTGCCGAGATGCCTGGATACGACTCGCAGATAGCGCTGATTACCGCTGCCAGGTTCATATATTGCTCATCGGTATACGGCGTATCGTCAGTACCTTCGAGCTCAATGCCGATCGAATAGTCATTGCAACATGATCTGCCGTGAAAGCTGGAATCACCCGCGTGCCAGGCGCGCCGTGCAATAGGGACGAACTGGATCAAATCTCCACTGCGTCGGATCAGCAGGTGTGCCGACACACGAACGTCCCGAATTTCTGCAAAATAGGGATGCGAGTCGCAATCCAGGCTGTTGGTGAAAAACGATTCGATAGCATCCCCGCCATATTCTCCGGGTGGCAGGCTGATGCCGTGGAGAATGATCAGATCCGGAACCATGCCCTCGGGCCGGTCATCCTGATTCGGCGACGGGCACTGCTTCGCCGGGCGTAGCAGACCCGCACCCGGGCTGACGGCATACATGGAAGATTCCGGGGCGTTCATATTTTCACGCTGCGTAATTGCCAAGACACTTTGACATGTTCGATTGTAACGGTGCTTAATGTCAACGATGCATTCGCAGGTATAACGCGCCAGGAAGCAAGCAAAAACTCATGTCCAGGACACGACTATTCAGCCCTGTTCCATTGTCAGCAAACACGGATGTCATGCTCGGCGGCGATCAGGCTCGTTACATTGGCCGGGTATTGCGACTCAAGCCCGGCGACGGATTCACCATCTTTGACGGCAAGGGGGGGGAATACCCGGCAACGGTCGCTACCGTCAGCAAATCGCAGGTGCAGATCAATATTGCTGCAATTATCGAGCAAAACGCCGAATCGCCACTGTCCATCCATTTGCTGCAGGGAGTGTCACGCGGCGAACGAATGGATTTTGTGGTGCAGAAAGCGACTGAACTGGGCGTGCAACGAATTACACCGGTCCTGACGGAATTTTCTGTCGTCAAACTCGATAGCAAAAGGGCAGAAAAACGTGTGCAGCACTGGTCCAACATTGCCATTAGTGCCTGTGAACAATGTGGTCGAAATATCCTGCCAATCATTGACGCACCGCAGCCATTGCGTAACTGGATTGGCGATAATCTCGCCAGCGCTAATACAAGAATATTGCTAAGGCCGGATGCAGATATCTCGCTTGGTTCTGCAACAAAACCAGAGGGCACCGTTACGCTTCTCATTGGACCGGAAGGCGGTTTTAGTGACGCTGAATATGAGCAGGCGGAGATCGCCGGATTCAGGGCCGCGCGCTTCGGCCCGCGCATCCTGCGTACGGAAACAGCTGCGATCGCTGCGATTGCTGTCCTGCAATCACTGCATGGAGATCTGGGTTGAGTGCGACAGGAGGAGAGTCGCAAGAAAACCTGGGTCATTGAAACCGCCAACAAGAACCACCGTCATTGCGAGCCCGCAGGGCGCGGCAACCT
>QNFK01000029.1 GCA_003645495.1 Gammaproteobacteria bacterium | reverse complement strand
CCCCGATCGTGGTCCGTACCAAATTGCGCGAGCACTTCAGAATCAGGCAGATGATGCCAGTATTGCGCTGGTAATTTCTGCACCGACTGCTAGGCCTCAACCATGACAGAACCGACAATCACGGCAGGCACACCCGCACCTCGTTGGCATCGATATACTGTAGAGTCTTCGACACAGAGACCGGCTACCAACAAAATATTGGACATTCTTTCCAATTCTCCGTCTCACCGAGTTTGGCAAGCAAACTTTTAAGAATCGCAATCGCCATCACCCCGGCTGGTCCTCTTCTATGTTCGCGCTGCAAAACCTCTCAATTAGTCGAGTCGAATCAGCGAGTGAAGGATAAAGTCTCTCGATTTCCGTTTCGTACTTTCTCCATTTGTCAGCGCTGGGCGGTGTAATTGTTGTACGTGATAGCGGCAATGCTCCGCTGCGCACCTGCAGCTGGCCCGGATCAAGTTTTGCAAACCGGCAAATATCTGTCAGTACGCTTTGTGGATCGGCCACCAGTGATTCGTAGGTAACAGAGGTCCAGCGCTCCATTGGTAACGATGCCAGTTCCTCAATGATAATTCGATTACTGGCTGACCATTGGAATGCTGCGATTTCGGCCAGCGATTTACCACGCATCTCGCGCCAACCTGGCGGCAACAGAAAACACCACCCCGGCCTGTCCCAGTCCGGCAACTGCTGAAACGTCTTGAATCTGCCGCTTTGCAGCCCTAGTGTCCATGCCTCGATCAGGCTTGCAACGGCTGGCCGTGGTTGCCTGTGTAAATAGACAAACCGCGCATCAGGAAAAACCTTGAGCAGGAACGGTATATTCAACGCATTACGCGGTGTTTTTTCCAGCAAGCAAATCGATGACGGCATCTGGCCAGACGGCAAGTCGAGATAGGGTCGACCGCGAGCATCGCGGAGCAAATAGAGGAAACAACTTCGCATGAGATGCGCGGTCTCCGCATCCGCGTGAGTCTCGCCAAGGCTACCGGAGTCAAATTGCGGATTTTCCGCACGCAGGTGCGGAAAAGCCCGGAATATTGCGTGGCTCTCGCCGCCAATTGTCCAAAATCCGGGAATGCCGGCAAGTTGTTCAAACAGCAGGTTGCTGCCTGAGCGTGGTGCGGAAACGATAATAATCGGCTCTTTCAGAACAACACTGGAATCAATATTCGGAAACGCAGCGGCAATTTGTCGCGCTAACGCCTGTGGATCCATCTGCGCCTGCATTATTGTGCGTCCAGATCGTGCAACATTCGGGCTCAGTTCAAATCAGCAGTATCGGCCGACTGCTCTTCAGGAAAACATACACAAGGAATTTTCATACGATCTGTGCCGACGCATGCTTGCGGACTGCAAGGCTCTCCGGGGTGAGTTTTCGCGCTGCAACAACACGGCTCGTCCGGAGTCACCCAGTCAAGAATCAAATGCACCCGACCAGCCTCGCCATCGTTTCTGACGGAATGTATGCGGCGATTGTTAATTTCAAATATCTCGCCTGCACGCATGTTGATGGTTTCGCTACCGACTGCAAATTTCACCTGGTCATTGGTCACAATGGGTATGTGCACACGATGTGAATGCGCCAATGAAAAATTCTTGTCCTGGTGGGCCGTAATTTCACCACCCGGGTTCAGTCGTACCAGGTTGGCACGAATAAAATAGCCGCTCCCAAGTTGCCCCAGGAGCGTCGTCGCTGCGGGCAACGCCTCATAATGATTTGCAACGGTTTCAAGAACTTGCCGCAACGCTGGCGCAAATAACTGCATCGGCGGCTGCACCGTCGGATTTTCGTGTCGAAAATCGAGGTCATACACCAGACCAATCGCCTGAGTATGCCGATGCGCCTCATACCTGCGTTGTCGGGTCGTGTCACCGGTCCAGTGCTCCGGGGTTAGCTGTAACACGAGCTCTTTGAGCGACGTAATATCAGTATCGTCTATCTTTGTGAAGTTGCCCTGAAAATTCATGTCACACCGTGCGGCTGGGAGTTTTCTGATTGTCTCCTGAAATCGATAACTTGGACAGTTCTAATGCAAATATAGGCGCCACATAGTTCTGCCCCGGATTATTCATACTCCCGAAATTCGACTCCCGTTCCGGATACAGGGATAATCTGCCCGCACAGAGCGTGCTTGTATCCGGGTGATGGTTGATCGTTAAAGCAAAAATTACAGCGCAGCCAACATTGCGTCGAAATAAGCGGCTCATATTCGCGCTGCTTTTCGCAATCGTAATTGCCGCTGTATACTGGTCACAATCGCGGGTACCGGCGCTCAACGAAAAAGCCCAGATGGGCCTGCGCACCAACTTCAGCTCGATAGCATTCGATATTCTCCTACCGGTAACCGATCAGCAGCCGGTTGCAGAACGTGTCGCGAAGACCACGGTCAACTGGTTGTACACGAACTGGAAGGGAATGACGTTCGGTCTACTTTTCGCAGCCGCGGCGCTGACCATTCTCGGATCTGTCAAACATCGCAGCTTTAAATCGCCATGGCTAAACACGCTTTCCGGCATGTTCATCGGCGCACCGCTCGGCGTCTGCGTTAACTGTGCAACCCCTATTGCGCAGGGAATGTATGCGGCTGGCGCCCGCCTGGAGACGGCACTTGCGACGCTGGTAAGCTCGCCGACGCTCAATGTCATTGTTCTCAGCATGGCTTTCTCATTGTTACCGTGGGAGATCGCGTTAGGCAATGTTGTCGCTGTTTTATTGCTATTGAGCACTATGCCTGTGTTGGTCCGCCGCTATTCCGTCACGAGCACTGACAAACCTGCTTCCTCCGCCGATTTATCCAGCTTCGCAAATATCAAGGCGCCACCACCGGCAGCGCCCTATGATGAAACCGAAAGCTATATTGCAGCGCTGCTGTCTACGCTTTCGGGATACAGCAAAAACCTGATCTATATTCTCTGGCTGGCCGTACCATTAATGTTGTTAGCCGGATTATTGGGCGCTACGGTCATAGAGCTCGCGCCCTTTGACCAGTTCTCAACAATTTCACCAACATTGCCGGTTTTGTTCGCCACCGCATTGATAGCGACATTCCTGCCGGTACCTATGGCATTCAATGTAATCGTGGTCATGGCGTTGCTGTCCAAAGGAATGGATCCCGGGATCGGCGCTGTTCTCTTGTTTGCGTTAAGCGTCTATAGCATTTATCCCGCTACAGTCATCGCGAAATTTATTTCCCCGAAATTGAGTTTGGCACTGGCGGCGGCAGTGGTATTGCTTGCGACAACGCTTGGCCTGGTTACTGACAAAGTCTTCGACTACAAGCTGGGAGCGAACCGGCAGGCGATTGCGTCAGGTTTGTCCGCAAGCAACCAGAAAACATATCGTGACGCTATAGAAGTATGCAGTAGCCTGCCTGATGATCTGCAATTGCGATGTTTCTCAAACCAGATTCGACAATTCAGCAACATCGTACCGTATGCGGAACTTTGCCTGCATACGCCGGCTGCTGTCGATTCCCAATCCTGCCAGCAACTGGTGGATCTGATTGTCGCGCAGGAAGCGGCATTGGAGCAATCATCAAGTGACCCCTGCCTCGAATTGAACGAACCGGCAGCAAGGTTGCGCTGCAATCAAAGTTTCATACTGCAGTCTGCTGTACGAAATCACGACATAAACTACTGTAATCGTCTGGGCGCTGATGCAAACAGTCAGGCAGCCATACAAAACTGCAGAATTCAGTTCATCAATTCCAGCCTGCTTTTTAACCCGGATGAGTCCGTATGCAAAAACCTGGAAGGCTCGGAGTTATCCAATTGCCGCATGAATGCCCGCATTTACCGGATCGCGGATACGCTTGATATGCAGGCCTGCGACAGCCTGCCGGCAAACGCACAGGAACATTGCCGCTGGGTTACCGCCACGGCGTTGGTCGGCCGCAGCAATGATACCAGCGGTTGCCGTTCACTCGGCTCACCTGACCTTCGTGCACGCTGCGAAGAACATGCAACGGCATGGCTGGCAAGCAGGTCCGCTTCCTTTGAATCATGCGGGCAAATTCAGACCACCGGGTTAAGAACGACCTGCCTGCTAAGGGTCGCAAATCAAAAGATAGGGACCATCCTGACCGACTACTCTCTCAAACTGTCGTCCGGCTCCCCGGCCAGCCTGACGCCGGAAAACGGAACGGGAGAAATTGCCCCCGAGAAAGCACCGAGCGCGCCAGAGGTCGACTGGGAACAGATGTACGAAAACTCCGACATAAATATTTCTCATGTCGCATACCAGGCCAGAAAACCTGGAACACAATCGGCCATGATGTTTTCGAAAATATCCGCCGCTGAGCTCGGTATTTCGCGAAGTTGGAATTTTCGCATCAGCGATTTCTTCGAACCCTTCATAATTGGTAAGGGAATTGCGTCGGGTGATTTCAACGGCGATTTGTGGCCTGACCTTGTTCTTGCGTCCGAACAGGGTGCATTGATTTACAAGAATATCGGCGGCAATTTCCAGTTGCTCGATATAAATCAGGGCCAGCTCGGAATGAAAAATCTTTTCCTGGTCGCACTGGTTGACGCTGATGGTGACGGCACCCAGGATTTGTTCGCATCGGCATATGGCGGCGAGAATTTTATCCTGTTGAACCGCGACCGCAATTTTTCGGAAACTGAATTGATCCACCTCGATGGCAGTCATCGATTGACGCTGTCCGCAGGCTTTGCGGACATCGATCAGGATGAAGATCTCGACATTATCCTTGGCAACTGGAGCAGCGGCGTAGAGAAACTATTTGCTGCTGAAACATCGACCAACGCGATATTATTTCGCGAGGGCGGCTCTTATAGAGCTGAGTCGATGGATGAAGTAAAGGGTGAAACTAATTCTGTTTTAGTCACCGACATCAATAACGATGACATACCTGACCTCATTATTGGCAACGATCGCCTGGTACCCGATATTTACTATTTGGGGACGGCCGATCATCATTTGGTGGCACTGACTCGTGAAGAAAGTATTGTGCCAGTGACATCCATGTTCACGATGAGCCTGGATAGTGCTGATTTCAACAATGACCTGAAAACCGACCTTTTCAGCACAGACATGACTTTTGCACGCAGTTCAGCGGACGACTATTGCCAGGCCATATTAGACGATGATGCGAAAATTCGGTGTATCGAGATCCTGGACGCTTTTTCTGTGTTTTCGGCTGGCAGCGCCGCGAAGTGCAGTGAACTGGCGTCGCAAGGAGACGTTCACGAGTGTTACCTTGCCCTATCCGTAAAAGCCGCTAAAACGCTCAAGAATGACCAGTATTGCGACAACCTGCCCGACAAGGCTGGCCCGCTGTATTCGTTGTGTAAGTATATTTCTTCACCGATTCCGCAGGAACAACGTATCAATCAGGATGATTTTTTACCACAGGTACAACGAAATATACTTTTGATAAACGATGATGGCGGCTTTAGTGATAAAAGTGTGCGTTTGGGCGTCGATTCCAGCTTCTGGAGTTGGAATGCCAAAGCCGCCGATCTCGACAATGATGGGTGGCAAGATATTTATGTCGGCAATGGCTTTCACTTTGGCGACAGTTTTTACGAGGTGCAGCCAAACATCCTGTTTCGCAACATTGGTGGCACAGCCTTTGAAAATGTTGCACCGCTTTGGGGCCTCGACGATAGAATTAATACGCCCAGTTACACCTATCTGGACTTCGATCTTGATGGTGACCTGGACATCATCGCAACTGGCGTACTCTCACCACCTCGCGTCTACGTTAATCAACAGGATGAGTACAATTCATTAACATTCTTGCTCGAGCAAGCCGGCGGTAATTCGGCTGCAATTGGGGCAAAGGTTACAATTCATTACGGCAAATCGGAAAACCTAAGGCAACGCAAAGAAATAAAATTGAGTGGCGGCTTTATGTCATTCGATAATACTGCTGTGCATTTTGGTATCGGCCGACATGAGTCTATTGATAGTTTTTCTGTGACCTGGCCTGATGGTCATGTTACTGAACATGCTATGACGCTTCCCGCGAACCGCTTTTACCGGGTGCAAAGGAAGTAGTGCTGCAAGGTGTCTTGCCGATGCCGAATATTCGCGGCTAAAGCCGCTCCCACAGATTGCGCCAAACCGTAGGAGCGGCTTTAGCCGCGAATTGTTATGGCAATGCGCAGTTAACGCCGCTACCCATAACCCAGCAACTCCCGCAGCCCCGGCGCGGCCGTATCAACCAGGCGCTTTTGCATTTCCGGCAGCTCTTCCGGAATTTCGTTATCCGGCCCTGCCAGGTTTTCTCGCGCCGTACCGCTTTGTTTACGATCGGAGCCAGTCAAAACACGATCTCGCCAGTCATCAGGTAATTCTCCGAGACCACATTTGTCCAGCAGATCAGAAAAATATTTTTCCGCACTCTCTGAATCGAGATCTTTAACTGCTGCGAGCAGATCTTCAAATTTCAGGATATGAGTATCGGTGCCCAGCCAGCCCAGTGCATTGTGAACATAGATTTCCTGCAGTGTTGGCGCTTTGTTATGAATACCCAGGATCATCATATTCATGATCTCCTCGGCCGATACATTGCGACCCTTGAGATGCTGCAACGCGCCCTCAAAAGTGTCCGAAAGAAAAAATCGGGCCCGCGCCAGAACCCAGTCGTATGGGTCGCGGACGAGAAGCAGATGCCTGACGCCGCGCAAGGCGATTGCCGAATCGTCGGAAAACAGCAAATGACCCCAACTAATCCAGGGCCTGTCTTTAGCGAACGCAGCTGTGTGTTGGCGCAAAATCGGAATCTGGATAAAAGCCTGGTGATACTGCTGTTCCACCGGCACAAACATGCGCATGATGTTGCGTAACAGGTGGGTACCGCATTTCGGCACACTGTTCAGGAATACCGGCTCTTTTAGCGGCATCTGCGTGTAATTTTTGTTCAGTTCGTTGAGATTGTCACCTTGTGCAACGATTCTCGGCATTGTACTTTTTCCTGGCTACGGCGATCCGGCATATTACCAGCCCCGGAAACAAATGTGCCGGCGAATCGCCGGCACATTTGATCTTACTGGATGTTGCGTCTTCTATTGCATAGACCATGTCAGGTTCAGGTAGTAACGACGACCGCGCCAATCGTATTGCGAATAGAACGCCGATTTTCCAACCGTAAAGACCTCACCGCCCAGAATGCCACGTGAGGTAATCTGCGGCGGCTTCTCGTCAAACGCATTTGCTACACCAAGAACTGCCGTGATGCCAGCATCTTCGAATGTGCGGGTGACGGAGAATGCGTGATAAGTCTGTGATGGTGCAGTAAGCACTACGTCAACATCTTCACCACGATAGACCGCTGTGGTGGCGCCATAACTTTCGACATTCGATACCGAATCGACATAGTTAGCGCCCCAAAACAGTGTCCACGGACCATGGTCGTAGTAGGTAAACAAGCGACCAACCAATTCCGGCCTGCCCAACTCACCGTTGGTATCTTCGAAGTTGCCTGCGAATAACTCCCTGCTCGCCTCAGTCTGGACAGTAGCCTGGCCGTCAAAGGTCAGTGTTCCCGCGCCGATGTCTGTTCGCCAGACAGCTGCGAGGTCATATCCACGGTTGCGCTGGGATGCGATATTGATAAAGGCGTCGCGTATGGTATTAATGCCGTTGTCGATAGCTCGCCGATCGAACAGGTCACACAGAGGTTCGTTAGGGAAGAAATCGGATTCATAACATTGCTGAACAATAACCTGCCCTCCCAACTGCGCGACCTCGTCTTCCACGTCATAGTCGAAGTAGTCGACCGACACACTCAACTCGGTAAATGCAGGTTGCCAAACGAAACCTAAGGTACGCGATGTCGAAGTTTCCGCCTCAAGTAATCCCAGACCACCACTAGAAATGGAGGTCGCTGAAATTGCCACCTGGTGGTCCGGTGCGACACCGTCCGCCTGACAGTTGGCGGCAACTTCCTGGGAAATGGTTCCGTCGATCGCTTCCTGCGCCCAATTCTGACAAGGGTCGACCGCTGACTGCCTGATAAAGCTGGTCTCATCGGCAAGGAATAGCTCAAACAATGCCGGCGTACGGAACGATGTTCCCTGGCTGGCGCGGATGCGGAAAGAATCTACGATTTGCCAGTCGACGTTGACCTTGTAGGTAGTGTCATCACCGTAGGAATCAACATCGGTGTAACGTCCTGATAGACCCAGCGTGAGCGCTTTCGCCATCGGGGCATCAGCGAGCAGCGGGAATTCCAACTCTCCGAAGACTGCTGTTGTCGCATCGTCTCCCTTGGTGATACCGGCGGTAGACGCACCCCACGCATTGCCCGATAAGGTCAACTCGCCTGGTACATCGTTGATCGAGTCTTCTCGATAGTGTAAACCTGCGACCGCGCCAACAGGTCCCGCTGGCATCTCGAACAGAAAACCGGTTACGTATCCTTCCAGAGACCACTGCTCATATTCCGTGTTACCTGTTTCAGTACCAAACAAGAAATCACGCGAAGCCTGCGGGACATCGCCTGCGAGGAATGCCGGATCTGTCCACGGCACGTCAACACAAGGCAATCCATTGACGGACGACACGGTGCCAACACAACTATCAAAACCGAACCAGTTATCCTCGATTGAATCATTGAAAATCTGTTGACTGGTGTAATCACCATCCGACAAGCTGTACTGATACGCCACGTCATATGACCAGTTATCGTTCAAATCGCCTTTCAAACCGGCGACAAAACGTTGATAGTTGACCTCGATCATATCGTCGCTGTGATCAGTAATCGGCGTCGGACTCAACCAGTTTGAACCGGTCCAACCAGCACTGAGCGGGCTGCCCCCCACTTGTTGCATGGTAGACCCGCAGTCATCGTAAGCCGGATCGTTCGGATCCGCGCAATTCGGATCAGTTGGATCATCCGCAAAAGAACTATCTTCGTTGTAAACGTAAGTCCAGTACTGGCGATAGCCATTTGCTTTTGTTTCGCGCCGATTCAACAACAATTCAGCGTAGAGCGTCATGTTGTCGGTGAGATCGAATTCGCCATCGGCATAGATTGTCGTGAACGTGGACTCGGGTATCAAAGACTCCGCTTCCTGGAATGGATGATCCGAATTTGTGACACCATCCGACGGCACGTCATATCGGACCGGGAAGAAGCCCGGCGGTGCACCCAGTTGGCTGGGGTCAGCTGGTGGTGCATAACCCGGAATATAATTGCCAAGGTCGCCGTCATAGTCGAACTGCGACAGCAATGATCCGGCACTCGGTATGTTGCTGGGATCGGCATAGTCATAAAGCCAGACGTGGCCCCACAACTGGTCTGAACACCATGAGCTGCCAGTGCGCGGATCAATCGTATCGCGACGGTTTCCGGTGGCCGGATCGAAAATGTACTGCTCGCCACAACTAAAATAGTCACGATCTCCGCGGGCCAGCTCTTCCTGCTTCAGGTAATCCGCCGTAATACGGAAATTGCCACGCTGAAAGGACTTACCCCAGGATGCGCTGATACGCGACTCTTCACCACCGCTTTCACTTGGCTGAGATACGTAGACATCGACAGTCGCACCGTCACCTTTCTTGGTGATGAAATTGACCACACCTGCGACAGCATCCGAGCCATAGACAGAAGAAGCGCCGTCTTTCAGGATTTCAACGCGCTCCAATGCTGCCAATGGCAAAATATTGAGATCGAACGACGATGTGCTACCGCGTGTACCAGCAGGACCAGCACGACGACCGTTCAGCAATGTCAGCGTACGATTTGGTCCCAGACCACGCAATGAAAGGGTCGTTGCGCCGATGCCGCCGTTTTGTACGAACTCAGTTGATGTTGCCGACGTGACCTGTGACGATCCTGCAGCAATTGAGGTTGTCTGCAACAGCGAACCAACATCAGCGATGCCTCGGGAAACAGCTTCTTCGGTCAGAATGACATCGATCGGCTGTGCTGCCGAGAAACCATCACGTTTGATTCGCGATCCGGTGACGATTACCTCTTCGATCTCTTCAATTTCGTCAACAGACTGTGCCAATATTTGTGGCGACACACCTAATGCAGTCGCAGCAACAGCAATACTGACCGCACTGGCCAATGGCGTTCTCTTGTACATGAAAATCCCCTTCACGTCGTAGCACCTTTTTTGGCCGATTTTTTTTGATTATCGGTCCGGTTACATCAGCGAGCGCTATAGTTGCACTTCCGGTTCATGTGAATGTGACAATACTACAACAACTGCGGCAAATACCAATACTTTCTACAATATCGTTTGGTTATAATCACCACGTGGTGTTCAGCAATTCACATTTGCAAATACACTTGCATGGGTAACCAATTGTTGCAAAAAAGATACAATAAAAGGCTCGTGGCAGGTTTCATGAATCAACCCGGGCGGACGTAATGCCCCGCCAGCACACCAGCACGAATTCCACGGAGCAACCGCATGCAAGCAAAAAGGGTCCTTATCGTCGGCGGCGGATCAGCCGGCTGGTCGGCTGCCGCCTACCTGAATGCGGCATTAAACGGCACAGGTCGCCAGACTGCGGAAATTAGCCTGATTGAGTCTCCGGACGTGCCGCGCATTGGTGTCGGCGAGGCCACTATTCCCAATATCAATCACATACTCCGGGTAATCGGAATTGATGAAAACGACTTCCTGCGCGCGGTAGACGGTACTTTCAAACAATCCATCCGTTATGTGGACTGGTTGCATGGTAAAGGCGAGCATTACCACCATCCCTTCAGTCGCAATCGCATGACACCGCTGGAGATCGCGGGACAGCTCTGGTTACAAAGCGATAGCTCCATCCCGTACATGGAGACCCTTTGCGCACAGCCCATTATTGGTGAGCTTGACCTGGCACCGAAAATGCTCACCGTCTGGGATTTTGGTGCGCCGCTGACCTACGCCTACCACATGAATGCGCTGAAGTTCGCCGATTACCTGCGCGACCATTCAACAACTCGCGGAGTCACCCATCACGTGGATCACGTCACTGATAT
>QNFK01000028.1 GCA_003645495.1 Gammaproteobacteria bacterium | reverse complement strand
TGCTTGTGAGCAATATTCCAGTCACCACACAGAACATATTCGGACCGGCGCCGTTGTAACTTTTGCAGATGCGACGTAAACGCATCCAGGAATCTGTATTTCGCATCCTGGCGCACCTCGCCGGAGGACCCTGATGGAAGATAGACGGACACAACGCTCATCTTGCCAAACCGGGCTTCCATATAACGACCCTCGTCGTCGAATTCGTCGATACCAAAACCGCGAATAATTTTATCCGGCTTCTGTTTTGAATAAATGGCGACGCCGCTGTAACCCTTTTTGACGGCGTCTTCGTAGTAGCAGTGATATCCGGCGGGCGAAAAGCAGTCATCGGTCAGCTGGTGAACCTGTGCTTTGGTCTCCTGGATACAGACAACATCTGCGTCCTGCTTTTCCATCCACTGGAAAAAACCCTTGCGCGCCGCTGCACGGATGCCGTTGGCGTTTAGACTGATAACACGATACAAAAACGTTCCCCTCTTTCCCAGTTGGTCAAATGTCGCACATAAACGGTAATTTTTGTAAGCAAAATCACAATTCTGTGTGTCATACTCTGACGCCTCGCGCTGGTATTGGTTGATACAAAACCGCAGCGAGCCATCATACAGAAGCTTCAGACTAGTCCAACAATATGCGCGCTTATCAAAGGGAATTTCTCGACCTTGCACTCGAACTTGAGGTTCTTCGGTTCGGTGAGTTCACGCTCAAATCCGGCCGGCAAAGCCCTTATTTTTTCAACGCGGGACTTTTCTCAACTGGCTATGCTGCTGCAAAGCTCGGCCGTTACTACGCCTCGGCAATCGCAAATTCCGGTTTTGAGTACGACATGTTGTTCGGCCCCGCATATAAAGGGATTCCGCTGGTAGCGCTCGCTGCCTCGGCGCTGGCCGAGCATCACGACATTGACGTGCCTTATTCCTTCAACCGCAAGGAAGCAAAAAGTCATGGTGAGGGAGGCAGCATTGTCGGCGAACCGTTATCGGGCAAGGTGCTGATCGTTGACGATGTCATTACTGCCGGCACGGCGGTCAGGGAAGCACACAAGATCATTACCGCGGCAGGCGCAGAAGTTTCCGGACTCGTCATATCACTCGATCGCCAGGAAATTGGCCAGGGCTCACGATCGGCAGTGCAGGAGCTGGAACAAACCCTGAAAATGCCGGTAGCAGGCATCATCAGGCTGGAAGATATCATTGATATGCTTGAAGATTCTGCCGAGCTTAACCAATATCTCGAGCCCGTACTGGCATATCGCAGAAAATATGGTGTCGGCGTCTAACTCTTTGAAAAATAGGGTAAAAATGGCGGAACAAAGAAAATCGCTATGAATATGAAGCTTAAAATTCGCGAACCAGTCCCTCTACGCAGCTTGATTTTTGTGTGATATTTGGCGCATGAGAAACGCATTCATCACTTTATTGCTGCTGCTTATCCTGCCGATAAGCGTTTCCGCGGCGGGGAAAAATCAGAAATTGTACCGCTGGATAGACAGCGAAGGCCTCGTACATTACGGCGACAGCATCCCGGCAGAGTACGCAGAGCTTGAAAGACAAATCGTCAACGAGCACGGTATTACCGTAGACGTCCTGCGCGCGAAAATGACTGCGGAGGAAATCGCTGAAGAAAAACATCAAGACGATTTGCGCATGCAGCGTGAACTGGAAAGACGTGCCGATCAGGCGTTGCTCGCAACGTACCTGACCATTGATGAAATTCTCATGCACCGCGATCGACGCATCGAGTTGTTTGAGGCGCAGGCCCGCGTAACCGAGTTGTACCTGCGCAACCTCGAACGCCGCATGTCTGTGCTTAAGGACGAAGCTTCGGGCTTTCAACCTTACAGTGAAGATCCTGATGCGGAGATGATCAGCACCGATCTGGCCGACGACATTGCATCAACCAAACAAACGATTACTCGTCATGAGGCGAACCTGCAGCGCTTCCAGAATGACCAGCAGGGCATCGTCGCCAGGTTTGACGGCGACATCAATCGATTTAAGAAATTGAAAGGCCTGAACTAGCGCAAAGCTACGACAAGTCGAGCAAAAAACCGCGTTTGAATCGCGGTTTTTTTTCGCGCATCCATCTCATGAGCGGATCGTTACTACCGTTTGTCAGGCACGCCCCGAATGACCAAAGCCGCCCTCGCCGCGGCTGGAATCATCGAATTCCTCAACGACCTCGAACTGCACCTGTTCCACAGGCACAAAGACCATCTGCGCGACGCGCTCGCCGGGTTGCACCTCGTAGGCCTTGTCGCTGCGATTCCAGCAGGAGATGTAAACCTGCCCCTGGTAATCAGAATCAATAAGGCCGGTGAGGTTGCCGAGCACCAGGCCGTGTTTGTGCCCCAAACCAGATCTTGGCAGGAGTACGGCGGCCAGGTCTGCATCACCAATGTGAATAGCCAGGCCGGTTGGCACCAGCACGGTCTCTCCTGGCTCCACCGTTAGCGCCGCATCGATACAGGCACGCATGTCCAGGCCGGCTGAACCGCTGGTCGCATAGTGTGGCAATGAAATGGAATCGCCGATTCGCGAATCCAGAATCTTCAGCTCAATTGATCGCACTTTTTTCTCGTCAGTCCCTGATCGCAATGGCGGGTAATGCTGTTTGTGTCGCGGCCGTAAGTTTTTCCAGATAACGTTCAAAAATTAACCGGATGAGGTCTTCGGCCAGAGCAGACTTCGTTGTCATCGGGAACGATTGTTCACCGTCACGCCAGTAAACCTCGACGGCGTTTTCGTCTGCGTCAAAACCCAGGTTTTCACCAACCAGGTTGGCAATAATCATATCCAGGTTTTTCTTATCAAGTTTTGTCCTGGCGTAGTCGCGCAGGTTTTCCGTTTCTGCCGCAAAACCAACTGCAAACGGACCGTTGTTGATTTTCGCAACAGACGCAAGAATATCGGGCGCTCTTACCAGTTCGACCGACATCTCACTCGCGGTCTTCTTAATCTTTTGTTCTGCAGAATTGGCGGGACGATAATCTGCAACCGCTGCAGCAGCAATGAAAATATCTACGCCCTCAATATGCTCATGCGTTGCCGCAAACATTTGCTGCGCGCTTTCAACATTTATGCATTTCACGCCATCCGGTACCGTGACGCTGACGGGGCCACTAACAAGAATGACTTCGGCACCAGCTTGTCGTGCAGCGCTCGCGAGAGCGTAGCCCATTTTTCCGGAGCTCCGATTGCTGATGAAACGAACAGGATCCAGCGCCTCGCGAGTGGGGCCGGCGGTGATTAGCACCGTCTTACCTGCAAGAGGCGGCGGCTCGACATTCGCAACCACTATTGGCGCCATAACCGCTGCGACAATATCGTCGGGTTCCATCATTCGACCAGGACCCGTTTCGCCGCAAGCCTGGTCGCCGATTTCCGGACCCAGAATTCGCACACCATGGTCCGCCAGTTTCTGCCGGTTCTCCTGTACGGCCGGATGCGACCACATGACATGATTCATTGCCGGCGCGATAACTACGGGCGCTTCGGTCGCAAGGCATAACGTCGTCAGGAGATCTGGTGCCGCACCTGCAGCCATGCGTGCCATTATCTCTGCCGTCGCCGGTGCGATGAGCACAAGATCAGCCCAGCGGGCCAGCTCGATGTGTCCCATAGCCGCCTCAGCCTGCGGGTCCCACAAGTTTGTGCGCACAGGCATGCCGGATACTGCCTGCAGTGTCGTCTCAGTCACAAATTCATTGGCAGAGCGGGTCATGACGACCTGCACCGCAGCGCCCCGGTCGCGCAGGCGGCGTACGAGCTCCGGCGTCTTGTAGGCGGCAATACCGCCACTTACGCCAAGAATAATGTTTTGACCGGCCATAAATACCAGCTTAGCCCGTAGTCGACAGGGAATTCCAGCGAATAGGTCATTCCTGCCCTGTTTTGTGTCTTGCAGCGCGACCTGCGTTTTATCACCCTGATAGCCACATTTGCTCACCCCGCCCGTCCCGGACAAGGATCGTCCATGTCAGAAGATAACCTGCCAAAGCCTGTCGACCCTAGGTCGAAACTGCGCAAACACTGCGCTACCACCCTGTCGGAGGAGGAATTACTCGCTGTGCTTTTTCAGCGCGGTCCCAAGGCCGATCCGGCGCTGGATTTGTCTGCCAGGCTGTTGTCCCGGTTTGGTGGCTTGCGCAAACTGCTGCACGCCGGATATCGCGACCTGGCCGCGGAACAGGGTATTGGCGATGCCCGACTGGCCATCCTGCGGGCTCTGCCAGAGCTCGCCCGACGCTATTTTGAGGAGACGCTGCCCATGGGTGAGGCCATCCGCAGCCCCTCTGACACGGAGACGTTCCTCATGGCGCGCTTACGCGACCGGCCCCACGAGGTGTTCTGCTGCCTTTACCTGGACAACCGGCACCGCGTCATCCAGTTTGAGGAGTTGTTTCGCGGCACCATCGACGGCACCAGTGTGTATCCACGGGAAATCGTGAAACAGGCGCTGGCGGTCAACGCAGCGGCTGTAATCCTCGCCCACAATCATCCCTCAGGCATCGCTGAGCCAAGCCAGGCGGATGAACGCATTACGCGGCGGGTCAAATCCGCCCTCGATCTGGTGGATATCCGGCTGCTGGATCACCTCGTAATCGGCGATGGCACCAGCACTTCCCTGGCCAGCCGTGGCATGTTGTAGTCGCCGTTCGCCCGGTCGCGAAAACGTCCCTTGATTAGCCGCGACCAGGCTGGTATAAAGTCTCGCTCTCTGCCTGCCACGCGCGGGCAACCCTTAATAAAATCAGAGACTTAAGCAAATGTCCAAGGTGTGCATGGTCACCGGGAAGCGCCCGCAGAGCGGTAATAACGTTTCTCACGCCAATAACAGAACGCGGCGACGTTTTTTACCCAATCTGCAGAACAAGCGATTCTGGGTAGAATCTGAAAAGCGTTACGTTCGTCTGCGTGTTTCACACAAGGGCGTCAGGATTATTGACAAGCTTGGCATCGACAAGGTGCTCACCGACATGCGTGCTCAAGGGCAACGCGTCTAAGGACTGGAGGAGAAACCAATGCGCGAAAAAATCAGACTCGTCTCCAGTGCCGGTACCGGTCACTTCTACACAACCACCAAGAACAAGCGGTTGCATCCGGAGAAGATGGAGACCAAAAAGTACGATCCGAGAGTACGTAAACATGTGCTCTATAAGGAAGCGAAGATTAAATAAGAAAAACCCGCCGATGGCGGGTTTTTTTTGGGTTGCTTTTGGGGCTGGTGTCTAAGTTGTAGGAGCCCGTCCTGACGGGCGACAAACCTTTAAGGGCATGTTTTCAACATGCCCTTAAAGGTTTGCAAAACATCGCCGAGCACACCCGTACAAATGTCGCGCCCATCGGCCCATAGCTAATCTTCGGAGTTCAGCGAACTCGCCCGTCGGGACGGGCTCCAACGATCCTCTTCTACAATTGTCGTCGACAAGAATGCGTATATAGTGTGCTGCCATCCCATTGCAGAAGACCATGCCTGAGCTTCCTGAAGTTGAAACCAGTCGACGCGGCATTGCTCCCTGGGTTGAGGGGCAAACGGTAGCCAAAGTTATTGTGCGCGATCGGCGACTGCGTTGGCCGGTGCCGATGGAAATCGATCGGTTGCTGCCCGGCCAGAAAATTAATTCATTGAGGCGGCGCGCCAAATACCTGCTGTTCGAAACTGATGCCGGCACCGCGATGCTGCATCTTGGAATGTCGGGAAGCGTACGCATCATTGACGCCGACGAGCCTGCCGCGAAACACGATCATGTGGATGTGCAACTCGAAAGTGGCAAAGCATTGCGTGTCAGAGACCCACGTCGTTTCGGCTCACTATTGTGGGCGCTGGATCCCTATGAGCATGACCTCATACGTAACCTTGGACCAGAACCGCTATCGCAGGAATTCGATGGTGACTACCTGTGGCAAAAAGCGCTCGGGCGACGCGTCAGTGTTAAACAATTCATCATGAATGCGTCCGTGGTTGTCGGCGTCGGCAACATTTATGCGAGCGAGGTTTTATTCCTCTCAGGAATTCATCCGAAACGACAGGCCGGCAGAATCGCTGCAGATCGTATGGCGTTGCTCGCTGACACGATCAAGTCGGTACTGGAGCGAGCAATCGCCGCGGGCGGAACGACGCTCAAGGATTTCTATGGTGGCGATGGTGAGCCGGGCTATTTTCAGCAGCAGCTTGAAGTTTACGGTCGCGATGAAGAATTATGTAATCGTTGCAAGAACGAAATTTCGCTTATCGTGCTTGGGCAACGTTCAACGTTCTATTGCAAACGCTGCCAGCATTAAGTTCTACCGACACGCTCCATAAGGGCAGTTTTCACCCCTGGCGAAACGAATTCAGAAATATCACCGCCCAGGGTACAGATCTCCCTGACCAGGCTGGATGAGATATAGGTATATGTTTCTGTCGGAGTCAGGAAGGCAGTTTCAACCTCGTCGGTTAGATGCCGATTCATATTCGCGAGCTGGAACTCATATTCGAAATCCGAGATGGCACGCAGTCCACGCACGATAACCTGCAAGTTGTGTTCGCGGGCAAAATCGACCGTCAGACCTTCATAGCCGGTCACCTCAACATTCTTGAAATCAGCCATCGCTGTTCGGGCAAGACCAACTCGCTCGTCGAGGGTAAACATCGGCTCTTTGCTCGGGTTTGCGGCAATCGCCACAACGACCTTGTCGAAAAGACGGCCGGCCCGGCGCACCAGGTCCTCATGACCGAGCGTGATCGGATCGAATGTGCCCGGATACATTGCTGATACTGTCATCGTCTGCTTCCTCAGCTCTATGTACTAACCATTGAATAGCGAACGTTGCCGGCTGTTTTTTCCCTGATGAACGTCCATCCTTTCGGCAATGTCGGAACTGTCTGGTTTCGCTCTTGTTCCAGGTAGATCCTGGCGCCGGCAGCGAGGCAACCACTCCCTGCCAGCAGTCTACACAAATCTTCGAGCAGATCGTCAGCAAAAGGTGGATCGAGAAATACCAGGTCAAATTTCTGTGGAATATCTGACTTGAGAAATGCCTGTGCGTCAGTTTGCACGACCGTTGCATCGCCCGCGTCGAGTGTCCCGATGCTGACGCGTAGTGTTTTTGCAGCACCTGGCGACTTCTCAACGAAAATGACCGATGCAGCACCGCGAGACAGCGCCTCAAAGCCCAGGGCACCGCTTCCCGCGAACAGGTCAAGGCAGCGCATGCCGTGGATGTCCGGCGTTAGCCAGTTGAAAAGCGTTTCGCGGATACGTTCGGATGTTGGCCGCAAGCCAGGCTCGTCTGCAATCGGCAAAAGGCGGCTGCGCCATTTTCCCGCTACAATACGCAGCCGTCCGGATGGCGATCCGTTTGCGTTTTGTCCCCGGGTTTTTTTTCGCCCCACTCCTTGCTCCAATTTCCGGAGTAAAGTGTGAGGTTACTCCAGTACGCGGAATTATTTGGTGTTTGGCAGGACAAAAACAAAAGAGCCGGCGAAAAAGGCGGGCTTCGTAAAGCGCCTGCGCGCCAGGCTCAACCGTGGCGATAGCTGGCTTACCTATGATCTGACCAAGCTCGCGCCGGGCGGCAATATCGATGAGGACGTTCTCGAGGAGCTCGAGGCCGCGCTGGTAATGGCTGACGTTGGGGTCGACACGACCGAGCGCATCATTGCCGGACTACAGAAACGCCTCGACCGAAAGGAACTCAAAGACATTGCAGCATTGCAGGACGGTCTGCGGCGAGCGCTTACAGATATCCTGGCACCGGTTGCACAACCGCTCGTCATTGCAGAACAGCAAAACCCGTTCGTCATCCTGATGGTCGGAGTGAACGGCGCCGGCAAGACCACCACCATTGGCAAGCTGGCGAGACGACTGCAGGACGATGGTCATTCCGTGATGCTCGCCGCGGGAGACACTTTTCGCGCGGCGGCGGTTGAACAATTGCAGGCATGGGGCGAGCGCAATGATGTCGCTGTTATTGCCCAGCAAACCGGCGCCGATCCCGCCGCCGTGATTTTTGATGCCTATGAAGCTGCACGTTCCAGGAATATCGACGTCCTGATCGCCGACACAGCAGGACGACTGCAAACGCAAGCCGGGCTCATGGATGAACTGGTGAAGATCAAACGAGTCCTGGCCCGCCATGACCCGCAGTCACCGCAGGAAATCATGCTGGTGCTGGACGCAAGCCAGGGTCAGAATGCCATGGTGCAGGCGGAGAAGTTTCACCAAGCACTGGGCTTGACCGGAATTACGGTAACCAAGCTGGACGGCTCGGCAAAAGGCGGTATTCTTCTGCCCATCGCCAACAAACTTGGACTGCCGGTGCGCTTCATCGGCATCGGGGAGCAGGCCGACGATATGCAGCCCTTCGACGCAGACGAATTCGTCGATGCATTGCTATCGACAGACAATACAGCCCAGGACAGTTAGTTTTGATTCGCATTGAAGATGTAAGCAAGAGATATCCTGGCGGGCATGACGCGCTGAAGGGTCTTAGCCTGCAAGTCGACAAAGGCGAGATGGTTTTTGTAACGGGCCACTCTGGTGCCGGAAAAAGCACACTGTTGCGTCTGATTGCGCTTATCGACCGGCCAACGAATGGCCAGGTAATTGTAGATGGCCAGAACACGAGTCGCGTGTCGCGCCGCAAAATTCCTGGCTATCGGCGCCAGATCGGCATGGTCTTTCAGGATCACAAGCTGCTGTACGACCGGCCGGTATTCGATAACGTCGCGCTGCCGCTGGTGATTGCAGGTATTGGGCATCGCGACGCCGCGCGCAAGGTTCGGGCGGCACTCGATCAGGTCAGCCTGCTGGATAAAGAAAAACAGTTTCCCGAAACGCTGTCATCAGGTGAACAACAACGGGTCGGCATCGCCCGGGCGATTGTAAGTCGTCCAAAACTGCTAATCGCCGACGAACCCACGGGTAACCTGGACCCGGACCTGTCTCTTGAGGTGATGCGGATTTTCCGACGCTTCAACGAAGTGGGCGTAACGCTGCTTATTGCCAGCCACGACATCGCTTTGATCGACCAGTTGGGCTGCCGTCGCATAGCCCTCGCCAATGGCGCGCTGCAGGTTGAGGAAGAGGAAGACGTGGTCGCCGAGTATGCCGAGCGCCTGGAATCTGAGCAGGAGCGCGAAAATTGGCCGCAGTAAAGCCCGCAAAAAAGAAGCTCGCATCGCGATCCAGTGGACCGGTTTCTGCGTGGGCCGCGCGCCATGCAAGCACCGCTGCTGCTGCGCTTGGTCGTCTCGCACAACAACCGTTTTCAAGCCTCATGACGATTCTGGTCATCGGCGTAACACTGGCGTTACCGGCGGCGATGCACCTGGTCATAAAGAACGCGCAGTCGATCAGCGCATCGTGGGATAACGCGCTGGATTTCTCCGTCTACCTGAAAGCAGATACATCTTTGGAAGACGCACAGACGCTTGCAGATATTATTGGTCAACGTGCCGATGTCTCCCAGGTAACACTGGTTTCAGCTGAGGACGCGCTGCTGGATTTTCGTGAGCACTCGGGATTTGGTGAGGCACTGGATCACCTTACTGTAAATCCACTACCCCACACGCTGGTCGTTCGACCGAGCGACGCGAATACAGAACAATCAATGAGTCTCCTGAATGAAGAGCTCGGCAACTTGCCGGAAGCAGACTTTGTGCAGGTTGATACCGAATGGGTGCAGCGGTTTCACGCAATGCTCGACATCATGCAGCGCGCTATCGCGATGGGCGCCGGTTTACTGGGTGCAGCTATCATCGTCATTATCGGCAATACCATTCGCCTGGACATTCAAAGCCGGCGCGAAGAAATCGAAGTCACCAAGTTAATCGGCGCCAGCAACGCTTTTGTGCGGCGGCCGTTCCTGTACTCCGGACTCTGGTATGGGCTGGGGGGCGGTCTCCTGGCGCTCGCGCTGGTCCTGTACGGGTTGTTCGCACTCAAAGACCCTGTCGCTCGCCTTGCCGGACTGTATAACAGTGGCTTCGAGATTCTCGCCCTGGACTTCCTGGAAAGCGGCATGATTATCGCCACCGGCGTAGCACTCGGCCTGATCGGCTCATGGTTTGCCGCGGCACGCCATATGCGGCGCATCGAACCGCGCTGAAACAGGCAATCGAGGCTCATTCAGGCCGTTTTCCGCTCGAATCACGGCTTTCTCTCGAGCTATAACCCTTTGTTTTAATAAGTGTTATTGTCGAACATTCAAGGGAACTAATATACATTGTTAGCACTCTAACCAACCGAGTGCTAAAATAGCACCTGACTTGGGAGGTAGTGAATCTGATGACAACGGCAGTCGCAAAGACCAATTATGATCTCGCCCTGACGGGCCCGGTCGGCAGTCTGGATGCTTATATTCAGGGCGTCGGCTCAATCGATATCCTGAGCAAGGAAGACGAGCAAGCCCTGGCGCATCAATATCGTGATGACGAAGACCTGCAGGCGGCACGCGATCTCGTGATGGCACACCTGCGATTCGTCGTGCATATCGCAAAGGGATATACCGGCTACGGTCTCCCGCTCAACGACCTGATCCAGGAAGGCAACGTCGGGCTCATGAAAGCGGTCAAGCGATTCGATCCCGAGTTCGATGTAAGGCTGGTGTCATTCGCCGTGCACTGGATACGTGCCGAGATTCACGAATATGTATTACGCAACTGGCGCATCGTCAAAGTAGCGACTACCAAAGCGCAGCGAAAACTGTTTTTTAATCTGCGCAGAAAGAAGAAGAGCCTCGCCTGGTTGTCGCATGCCGAAACAATAGCGGTAGCGAATGATCTCGGTGTCAGCACCAAGGAAGTTACCGAAATGGAACGCAGGTTGAGTGCCCGCGATGCAGTATTCGATCCGGTGCCAGATTCTCGTGATGATGACAGAGCGTTTTCACCGGCGGCCTACTTGCCCAGCAGCCCGGATTCTGATCCGGCAACATTTCTGGAAAAGCTCGATTGGAAAGAAGATGCGACCTCAAGAATGATGGAGGCGATGACTACGCTTGATGATCGTAGTCGCGATATTCTTCAGTCACGCTGG
>QNFK01000027.1 GCA_003645495.1 Gammaproteobacteria bacterium | reverse complement strand
GGTTATATCAGGCGGCCGGCGGATGATCTCCTTTATTCTGCAATAATTTCCGGAAATTACGCGCATGTCATAGCGCCGGACCGAACCGGCAAATCCAGTTTGATTGCGTCTACGTCGGCGCGCCTGCAAAACAACGACATCAAGGTCGCTGTGCTCAATCTTGCGCAAATTGGTGAACGTGACGGCGGCTCTGATGCAGGTCGCTGGTACTACAGCATTGCGTACCGGCTGTTACGTCAATTCCGCCTTAAAGTCGATCTGCAGAACTGGTGGCAGGACAAATCCTTTTTGAGTAATCGGCAACGACTCGTGGAGTTTTACGCCGAAATTGTCCTGCAAAATATTCAGGACAAGGTCGTCATTTTTGTTGACGAGGTGCAACACATCGCTGGACTGCCGTTTACCGAGCATCTGCTGGCCAGCATTCGCGCCGCGTATAACGCACGCGCAACCGAACCGGAGTTCACGCGACTGACTTTCGTTCTGATCGGCGAATGCGATCCGCTGGATCTGGCGAAGGAGCCGCTGTCATCGCCATTCAGCATTTCCCAGGAAATTCGCCTGGGTGATTTCACGCGGGAGGACCTGAATGTTTTTGCGACTGAGCTGAATTTATCACCTGCAGACGCAGACCTGGCATTGGACCGCGTTTATTACTGGACCGGTGGCCAGCCTTATCTAAGTCAGAAACTCTCCCGCTGTGTCGCGCGCGAACGCCTTGCTGGCGATATCGCAGACGAGATTGATCGTCTCGCAACACATCAACTCGCAGGTCGTGCGGCGCTGAACAGTGAACCACACCTGAGCCATATTCATCGTGTAGTCACTGGTGACAAGAAGAAATTCGAGCCGCTGCTGACGTTGTATGGGCGAATTCGCAAGGGCATCAAGGTTGAGTTCGATGCCGAACTCAGCTTGCACCGGCGACTCCTGGCGATAGGGCTGGTCACTGTAAATGAGCGGGGCGTGCTGCAAATTCGCAATCGCGTTTACGAAAATGTCTTTACTGCCAGGTGGGCAAACGAAAACCTTCCTTTGCGCTGGCGCGGCCCGGCAATTGCAGCAAGCCTGGTCCTGTTGTTCATTGCTGTTCCATTTACATACACACAACTTCTGCCAAAGCCGTACATGCGGGTGATGTCAACGCAGACTCTCGAGCTTGCAAGTGTTGCGGACGCCTATACGAATCTGCGCTCATTTCCGGGCCATGCTGACGCGGCAGACAGAATGTACAAGACAGTTCTCTTAATTAATGCACCGGCGGCGACCGAGAAACTCTCGATTCTGGAAGTGCTGCGTTATGCGGCGCTATTGCCGGATCAACCTGGTTTTGCAGATAGCCTGAGCGCTGATTTCTGGGATCGCCAGGTAAGTACCGCGTTAAGAAGCGAGCGACGAGATGCGGCACTGCTGGCCTCCATCGAGGCGTTCGTTGTCTCAACTCCGGAGCGCAGGCGTCGTGCGGCGACGCTCGTCGGTGACGATTACTCGCAGCTCCTTGCGACCATTCCAGCGCAGCCGGCAGACGGCCTGGTATTTAATCCTGATAATTTGCAGCTGACTTACTACGCAGGCGCACAGATTTCGCAATGGTCTCCGGCTGACCAGGGTCTGCAGGAGAGCGACACATGGACCATTTCAGCACTTGAAGTGTCACCCCTGGTTCGACGTGTAATGGTCGATCGCGAAGGCGTAGCTAACCGCGTCGGATTGACAGTGAATGTAAGCCATTCGCGATTCGACGACATTCGCATGAAACTCATAGCCCCCTCCGGGCGTGCTGTTGAACTGGTTTTCGATGAGTCCGCTTCTGCCGCCAACGAGGAAATTCGCGTTAGCAGGCAACAACTGGCACCGTTAATTGGCGAAACATTAAGTGGTACCTGGAGCTTGAGTATTCGCGACGAGGCGACCGGGGTCACTGGTCATCTCATGGGCTGGAATCTCAGTCTTGGTTCTCAGGTCGTCGTTGAAAATTTCGAACGTGGTCTGGACATTCCGGATCCGGTGGAGCGTGCATCGGATAACCTCTGGTTCAGCCCTGACGGTCGGTATGCGATTGCCCGGGCATTGCAAAGTGACAGTGCGCGATTGTGGGATCTCAGTTATGCGCGGGCTGCTCGCACGATCGCAGTGTCAGCAAATGAGCGGCTGTTGGGACTGAGCGCAAATGCTGAATTTCTGGTTACCGCAACCCAGGACACAGTGAATTTATGGCGCACGTCAAACGGACGACGCGCCGCTGTGCTGAATGTCGGCGCTGCTGTCGCAGACGCCCTGCTCAGTGTGGATGGTCAGCATATTCTGGCGTCCTATCGCGGCGACCTGGATACCAGGTTTGAGTTGTGGTCGATCGCTACAGAGAACGTCGTTGCTGCAATTACTATTGCCGGCGCTCCTGCACTGGTCTCCATCGATGCGGCTGCAAATCATATTGCAGTTGCCGACTATGATCGTGCGGTACGTATCTGGAACTTACGCGATGGCGAATTGCGTGCACAGATAGACCTCGAATATCAGCCGAGCCAGATCAGTCTTTCTGCGAATGGTGATGCCTTGGGTGTTGTGCATGGCGAGCAAGGCGTTTCGCTGTGGCTAACCGGACAACCCGCGGCGCCGGTGTTGCGGGAATTGGGGAGGAATAAATGGCACATGGCATTCTCGCCATCGGGCACGCGCTTTTTGGCTGGCAACCATCGCCAGGGGTTTCAGGTTTATCGCAGCGTAGATGGAGCGCCGTCAGGACCATTGCTCGATACAGGAATACGTTCAGGAGAAAACGAGTTACTGGCATTCGGCGGCGATGAAAATTTCGTGGTTGCTGCAACCACAAACGGCATTGCAAGATATTGGCAAGTTCCGGCGACCTCGGCGAGCGCGGTAGAGGGTAACGCTGCAGGCGTAAATCCTGGCCATCAAATCTGGCGGGAATCCGGAAACCTGACCACAGCGCTGGCCCCCGGCGGCGAACGTCTCGCAATCGCCGATGGCTCCGGGCATGTTCACATTCAACAGATCGAAGCGCGCGCCGGCACAATCGAGAACGATGCCGAGGACATCAGTTTCCTTGGTCACCGCAGCGCGGTCATAGGCATTATTTTCAGTAGTGACGGATCGTTGGTTGCGAGCGCCGGCGCGGATGGCAGCATACGAATCTGGGACGCTCACAGCGGCCTGCCACGACCGTTTTACGGTCGGGCATCAGTGAGTACGATTGACCGGATGGCATTCTCACCGAACGGGCAGACACTGGCGGTGCTGAGCGGGCAGCGAGTATGGATCATGGATGCTGAAACCGGTGCACTCCTTGCCGATATTGAACTCGGAGAGCTACACGCCGACCTTATTTTCGCGCGGGATCAGCAAATATACCTCGGCGCAGAAAGCGGGACATTGCGAAACCTGTACGCCGACCGCACCGGCAATTGGCATTTACGCAACGTCTGGCAGGGTGCTTCAGCTATTCGCCAGCTAGCCGTATCCCCCGGCAGGCAACTGGTCGTAATCGTAGACGCGAATAACCAGGCAACACTGCTTGATCCGGCTGATGGTCGTGTCGGCGCCACGTTGTTGCAACTTCCGGATTCGGTAATTGATATTGCATTCAGTCCGAGCGAATCGCGGGTGCTTTTCAAAACGGCGCGCTGGATTCATCGTGCGCTGGTGTCACCAGGCGGGTTGATCTGGACCGACGCAATTCGCGCACCGAAAGCGCTGGTCGGATCAGGGATGGTTTTCGAAGCTGCAGGTCTCTCGCCACGCAATGACGGTCACATCAGTGACGCAACCGGGGATCGTGTACTGATCCTCACCAGGGATACCGGACTTGTAGAGCTTGCAGAACTTCGCTTTAGTTATAGCGACGGGCCGGCATTGATAGGCACCAGGGCAGGTCTGGTGACTTACTGGACAAAAAAACTACGTGGCCCGGAAGCTACCGGTTTTGTCCGCGAAGGGTTCTGACCAGCAACTCGAGGTTTTCAGCTGTTGCCTCAGTCGGGCCGATAGCATCGCCGATATGCACATTTACCTGCGCAAGAAATCGTCCAGGCATCCGGCGTAATACACCGCTGCTGCGGCGGCTAAACCAGCTTCCCCACAGACCGCCCAGGGAAATCGGAATTACCGGAACTGCGCGTCGCGCGATGATCTTCTCGACTCCCGGACGAAATGGCTGAATTTCTCCATCGCGCGTGATACCACCCTCAGGAAAAATGCAAACCAGGTTGCCCGCACCGAGTTCGTCATCTATTTGATCAAAAGCCTGGTCGAGCAGGCGGGCATCCTCTTTCGCCGATGCGATTGGTATTGCCTTCGCCGACTCGAACAGAAATCGTAGCAGCGGAATTTGAAAAATCTTGTAATACATGACAAATCGAACCGGACGCCGGACTGATCCACCTATGATCAACGCGTCAACGAAACTGACATGATTACAAACCAGCAAGGCCGGACCCTGGTCCGGAATATTTTCCAGACCTTGTGATCTTATTCTATAAAGAGTGTTGATGATGACCCAGACAACGAATCTCATCAGGAACTCTGGTAGCAACGAATAGATATAAATTGCGACGACAGCGTTGAGTAAAGCAAGGAGTAGAAACAACTGCGGGATTGTTGCTCCGAGATTGAGAGCGAGTAATGCGAAAACAGCTGCGGCAACCATAAAGATTGCGTTGATAATGTTGTTAGCTGCGATGATTCGTGACAAATGGTGTCGATCAGCTCGTTGCTGAATCATGGCGTACAACGGCACGCTGTAAATACCGCCAAACGCGCCGAGCATAGCCAGGTCGAAGAGCACGCGAGCGCTGCCGGGCCGCTTCAGGAACTCGCCTACAGAGTAGACCGCCTCACTTTGCATCACCGGTTGCGCGAAATACAGATCGATGGCAAAGAGACTAAGGCCGATCGAACCAAACGGTACGAGTCCGAGCTCAATCCGGTGATCCGACATGCGTTCACAAAGAAGAGAACCAATGCCCACGCCAACCGCAAAAGCGACCAACAGGGCTGTCGTGATTTGCTCATTGCCATTGATTATTTCCAGCGTGTAGGCGGGGATCTGCAACGTCACCGCCGAGCCAAAAAACCAGAACCACGAAATTCCGAGGATTGACAGGAAGACGCTGCGGTCCTTACGTGCAAAACCGATGATGTGTCGGGTTTCCGTCCACACATTCCAGTTGATACGCAGGTCAGGATCAACGGCTTTAGTGGCCGGGATGGTACGACTCGCCAGGTAGCCCAGCGTCGCAACTCCGATGAGGCACGCCGCGAGCACAAACTGATTGGCCGGGTCAGTTGCGACCGATATGCCACCAACGATCAGGCCGAAAATGATAGCCATATAGGTGCCCGATTCGACCAGCGCATTGCCACCGATAAGTTCGTCGGTAGTCAGTTGCTGCGGCAGGTAGGCAAATTTCACGGGGCCGAACATTGTCGATTGGCAGCCCATCAGAAAGAGCACGAACAACAGCGCAGAATACATTTGGTTGGCCAGGGCAATCGCAGCGAAAACCATCAGGAGAATTTCGGCAGCTTTAATCACTCTCATCAGGCGTGATTTTTCATACTTGTCAGCAAGCTGACCTGCGGTTGCAGAAAAGAGGAAGAAGGGCAGGATGAACAGCGCTCCAGAGACGTTCGCCAGCTGACTTGCGCCCATGCCAAAAACGCGTACGCCCTGAAACGTGATAAGAATTATCAGTCCATTGCGAAATATGTTGTCGTTGAATGCACCCAGAAACTGGGTAAGGAAAAATGGCGCGAAGCGGCGTTGTTTCAGAAGCGAAAACTGGCTGGATTCGGACACGCCGACACTATAACAATTAATCGCCAGATTGTTCGATCACGGCAGATGAGATGTTTCTCATCTGTCTGTCAGTTGTGGCACCGGGTAAGACCGACTTGCTAGTCCGAACATTGCATGAGTGGGCGGGACTGTCGGTTTCTGTGCCGAGTGCAGCGCGTTCGATCGTGCGAGAGACGTTGCGGGGACTACGTGTTGAGCAGGATCGGGCGCGATGTGCCGGCACAGGAAGCGTCAGCCCGGCAGGCGCAAACTGTAACACTTCGACACAAACCAATGAATGTTGAAACGCTTGAACCATCTACCGTTTTCCGTCATGAGAGCCGGCACTCATGCAATGTTCGGGCTAATCCGGCATGTTGGCTGCAACAGGCTGATTCGTTTCACCTGGTCCGCTGGTGGCCCGGTAGCTGACTTTTATTTCGGCAGCGATTTCCTCATAGGCTATAAGTGTACGGTCGTTGTCGGCCAGTGGTGCGTTCGGGGTGGCGCAGCCACAGTGCATGGCAGCTAACAAGAGTACTAAAATAGACTTCTTCATGACCGCTCCTTGGTCAATATTGGCCATTTATGGCAGGTTTTCCGTTCCGTATTCATCTAACGTCCGGGCCAGGGATTGGTTGACCCGGGTATTAATTGGGTGGAAGTGCGAACTCGCCCACAATCTGAATCTGCGCGCCAATGTTATTATGTTCGGCAATCTATGACTGTGTTACCTGTCCAACTTTTAACTATGACGTGCTGACTACGAAATGAAGTTCTTACTTGTTATTGGCTCCGCATGCGGCTTGTTTCTACTGGCGGCCTGCGCTGAGGAGCAACCGCCGGTTTCGGCGTCGCAATTTATGGAAAATTCACGTTTGCTGGAAGCGACGATGGTGCGTTGTGCACGCAACCGTTCAGAGACGAAGTACGATGCGGAATGTGTCAATGCAAGAGACGCTGTCAATCGACTGGAGGCAGCGAACGAGCGGGACAGACGCGAACAGCTCGAAGCACAATCCGAAAGCAAACGGCAGGCGCTGCGGCGTACTCAGGAAGCGGCCGCCGAGGCGCGCAGAAGGCGTCTTGAGGCACAACGTCTCAGAGAGGAAGCCGAATACCTGGGGCTGTTTGAAGAAGTCCCGGCCGCCAATGGAACCGGACAGGTTGTAGCCCCAACCAGCAACCAGGCAATGCCCGCTACCACGACAGCACCAGCGCCTGTGACCGGGGAGGCCGCAAGATCAATTGATGGTGACGCTACGCCGCAAACCGCTACGGACCTGAACGCGATTCGCGAAGAACTTCGCCGCCGCCAGGAAATCCCCGAATAAATTCGTAGTCAATAACTGTAGCGCGGATACGTAGGAGCCCGTCCCGACGGGCGACAAACATTTAGGGGCATGTTTTCAACATGCCCCTAAATGTTTGCAAAACATCAACCCACCACACCCGCTCAAACGAAGCAAAACTCAACCCCACCACACCCGCTAGAAAATTGTGCCCCTAAGGCATACTCCGAACATGCAAATCATGCTGCGGAAACGGAATTTCAATCTTCTCTCTCTGGAATGCCTTGAAAATAGAACAGTTAAGTTCGTGCAGCAGTCTGCCGCGGTCTGCAGGTTGATTGATCCAGCAAAGCAATTCAAAGTCCAGGCTTGAATTACCAAAAGCCCGGAAACGCACCCTTGCTGCCGGGTCAGCGCACACTTCTGCGTGTCCGCCGGCAACACCGTCCAGTGTTTCAATCACATGGTCGATGTCGCTGCTGTACGCCACACCGACGGGTATTCTGATACGGTGTTTTGTTGATGGCCCACCGGCTTCATTGGTTATTTTGGCGTTGCCAATAATTCCATTCGGAATAGTGATCTCGACGTCATCGCGGGTAACGATACGGGTGCTGCGCAAACCAATGTGCGTGACCATGCCACGCTCGCCTGTATCAAGACGAATGAAATCACCGGTTTTGTAAGGTGCATCAGCGACAATTGACACGCCGGCGAACAGGTTTGCGAGAGTGTCTTTCGCTGCAAAACTAAGAGCCAGACCAACTATTCCGGCTGATGCCAGCCATGCGGTTACATCGATGTTCCACGCCAGGAAGAAGAAGTAAATCGCCAACGCGAGCAAGGCAACTCTGAAGACGGTGTGCAACAGCGGCAGCATGCTTGCATACAATTCCCTGGCCCGTGGGCCGCGGGCGACGACGGTTAGCAACAATTGTGTGAGGCTGCGAAAGAAGCCGTACCAGACAAATATTGCAATGGTCTTCAGGATGCCTTGGGTAAGGAACTCGGGTGATTCGGGTAAATATATCCGATCGGTTGCCAGCGACAGTCCGAGCAATACAAATGAAATAAATACCGGTCGGTGCAACAGGGCAACCAGGTTGTCGTCCAGATCCGTCTTCGACCGGCTGGCTATCCTGGCGATAACTCTGGAAATGATGATATCGGCGATCTTGCCGATGACAATAAAGATGACCGCGATTGCGATCGCCTGAATATAGATATTAGGGCCAAGGAGCTTGGCCCAACCTTGAATTTGCTCAAGGATATCTTGCACGAGATCGCGCTCTATCCACCCGGATTATACAACGCTTCCGGCGCGGCTATTGTAAGCCGTTATCCAGCGCGTCGTCCGCTGTGCCATATCCGTAGGTACGAACTTCCGATTTTTCCTGAGGGGCGGGCGCGCTCCTGGCCGATGTAGCGTTGCTTTTTTTCATACTGGGTCGCGAGGGCAGTCGGTCGGTTTGCGCCGTTAGCATCTGGACAAAGGTATTTGCTGCCTGTGGTGCCGCGTTACCCGAGCCTGCAAAAATCTGCTCCGGCGTAATACTTGCGGAACCGTAAAATGCAGCATTCGCTTTGCGGTCCATCGTTATACCGGCACCCTCCAGCGCAACTCCAGCAAACAGGCCACGACTTCTTGAGTAGGAAAACACCTCAGACCTGAACCTGATATCGGTGGCGACGGCGGTGTGGCGGCCAACGGGACCGGCAGCGACGGATGCATCCGCACCGAGTGTGAGCTTGCCGTTGGCAATCCCATCAACACTTTTTCGGGTCTTGAAAACAAGAATAATATCCGTCGATTGAGCGCCGACCTGGAAGCCGAAGCTGCCGCCCGTGAGCGTTACAAATGTAGGGTTACTCCAGGTTTTGTCATCCTGTCGCACAACCAGGATACCCTTGCCGCGCCGTGCTCCAAGACCAAAGCCGATTTTGAGGACATTGGGGATCACGGCAACTCCGTATGCCCGTGACAGTAGCGCTGGCGGTATCGATTGCTCCGGAATGCGCAGCAGTTGATCGAGAACGTCAGTCGCGTCCGCGACGCGCGTTTCTTCCTTTGTTGCAGCTGCTGCCGGCAAAGCAATGATGATTGACCATATAAAAACGAGTGTGTATTGGCGTATACGCATGATTTTCTTCCAAAAAATGACAGATTTTGGTTTCGGATGCTGTCGCCGCCCAAGGCTTTCAGCGCTTTAACTTCAGAGTCAGGAATCCGTTGCCGGGTTCCATGGCCGACATAATACGCCTATTTGGCCGATGTCTCACTGCATTTTTTTAGCAGAAACCGTGACCTGGCGGAGTTTCTTAAACCGGGCTCGAACCGGCAATTTTGCAGCCGATAACCTGGTTCGACCCCGTGTTTCGAATTCTTACGCGCTTACGGCGAAGTCGGCCAGAATGGGTGGCAGGGGGCAGTCGAGGCTGGCACAAACAGCACGCAATAATTCAGCCTCGGCAATCGTCAATTTGCCATCGTGCGCAATTGTATTGCTGACCGCCTGAACAAGGCTGTGCTTGCCGGCCGGATTGATGCGCTGGAGAATATCGAGCGATTGATTGAGGATCGTAATGGTCTGGTCAGAATCCACGCCGCCCGACTCCTCTTCGACCCACTGGCCAAATACCGCAATCCCGGCTTTGAAAGCATGCTCACGAGCCGTCACGTCCGGGTTGCCCTGATCGGCGACGATGCGAACCAGATCAACTGCGGCGTTTCGTGCCGCCTTCTTGCCAACGCGATTGCCGCGTTTGGCAGCGGTCGGGTCCGTCGCCTGATTCAGCTGGCTGTCAAGAATTCGGTAAAAACAGAACTCACTCAGATCAACCAGTCCATCAGACTCGATCAGGCGTCGAACGAGGTCGAGTAAAAACTCCAGTTGCGCTGCCGGCCTTGCTTTGAGTGCAGGGAATGCAACTTCAAGTAGCGGCAAGCGATAGGCCGGGCCGACTGTAATAATATGTTCGTAATACTCACGCACCAACGCTGTGCGCTCGGTGCCAAGTTGTTCTGCAACGATACGCAGCTGCTTTTCCGTATGGCCTCCGTTCAATGCCAGGGCAAGCGCCAGCAAGAAAGCGTTGTCTGGATCGTGCGCGGCTGCATAGAGATTCTCAGGGATGGAGCGGCGCAATTCCTCTGCAAATCGAATGTGATTTGCCTGTGGTCGTCCTACCGAATCTGCGATGTTGGTTGTATTCACTGCAGAGGCGCCGGACGCAAGCCCAGCAATCAAACCTGCAGCCGAATTCCCGTCCCGTTCCGGCGCACGTTGTGGCCGCTCCTGATGCAGCTCGATGGCCGGGTAGTCGGTCTCCTTAAAATGCGGATCGAGCGCCTGTATGCGTTTGGCCAACGGCGGATGTGTGGCCAGCAACGAGGTGAGTTTTGCACCGCCGCTGGCGAACAACATGTGACTGATTTCTTCAGGATCTGTCGCGACGATGTAGGAGTGCTGTGTGTAGCCGCCGATTTTCTTGAGCGCATTGGCTATGCCGTCGCTTTGCCTGGTGAACTGCACGGCAGACGCGTCGGCGAGATATTCCCGTTGCCTGGAAACCGCAGATTTTACGATCCTGGCAAAAAATACGCCTATCCAGCCAAGTATCGCAAGACCGAGCCCTATTATCATTATTACCGGGGCGCTTTTGTTTCTCTGGCTGGATCCCAGGCCCGAGTAGTAACTGGTGCGCAATACCAGCCTGCCAATAAGGCCCAAAACCATGATGCCAAACAGGACGCCCATCATGCGGATGTTGAGGCGCATGTCGCCGTTCAGGATGTGGCTGAATTCGTGAGCGATAACACCCTGTAGCTCTTCGCGATTGAGCAGGTCAAGCGTGCCGCGAGTTACTGCGATCGCGGCGTCCCCGGAAGTAAACCCCGCTGCAAATGCGTTGATGCCGCTTTCTTCCTCAAGCACATAAATTTCCGGAACAGGGACCCCCGACGCAATTGCCATTTCCTCTACAACATTGCGCAATTGCTGGCGCTGTGGGTCGCGCACGTCCGGGGAAGGAAGCGTGCCGCGCAAAACGAGAGCGGCCCGTCCGCCGACGGCCGCGAGCCGCGAGGTATCGTAAATGCTTGAGCCGAAAATAAAAAGTGCCGCGAGAATCGCAACACCGGCGAGAACAGCCGGCTCCGGCGGCGTT
>QNFK01000026.1 GCA_003645495.1 Gammaproteobacteria bacterium | reverse complement strand
GGCTGGCAAAGTCGCGCTTGCGACTAACGACGGGAGCAAGCTCATTGGGACAATGCCGCTCAACGGCAACGTTCCAGTAAACGGGCCGACAACCCGGCGATGCAACGCGAATTATTGCGCGTAGAAACGTTGCATAAGCTGCTGGTGACATGTATTCAAAAACATCACTGAGATTGCAGCCATTAAGTGAATTGCGCGGCAGTTCCGACAGCACCTGTTCAATAGAGTCGCAGCGCCATTCGAGAGCGTCGAGGTTGCTGCGGATTTTGGCGAAGTTCTCCTCGCGTAATGCCCATGGCAATGCGGTGATAAAACGACCGAACAGAATCCATTGCAGATACGGATTGTCTGCCGGTTGCTGCCTTATGAAAGCGTTCGGAATCTGCCGGCGCAGGCTGATCCAGACGGGCTCATCACCATATTGCGTGAAACTTGGATCGCGCCCGCCCCAACCCAGTGAGAGTCGAGCGAAAAATATTCGGCACAGTAGATTGAAGCGGCGATTGTTCCAGCGCTCGTCGTAAAAAGCCTGGCGCTCTTCCTCTGTCCGCAACTCAAACAATTTCTCGATCGTCTTGCGACGATGTACCAGCGGCAGAACGAAGCGGCGAAAAAAGCTCAGGTAGCGCTCGAACTTGCCGCCCTGCGCGATGCCTTGCCTGATTAGCCGTCGGTTGCTGTCCCAAAAACAGCGACTGTCATCGGACAATAATGAGCGACAACGAAGATACAGATCCTCACGTTGCGTACTGGGGTTCTGCCCAAGCAGCTCCAGCAATTGCGACCAGGTCAATACGCGATAAGCAGCAGCGCGCAGTTCCAGACAAGCGATTTGTGCCGGGCTCAGATCCACAGCGATGACACGTTGCGCACCAGCACCAACCAGTGCGAGCGTGTTGTCGCCAGCCGAGGCAACTGAAAGGCAGGTATCTGTCTTCTGCACCTGCATGGCTTCCAACAGGACGTCAGCATCCTCCCAGCATTGGGCATAGCGAATGCGGCCAAAGTCTGCCTTTTCCAGGATTTCGGTCCTTACCGTCATATTCAGTCCCTCTCACGACCTATTCGTCAGGGTCCAGAATCGCGGAACAGGCGGCCAGACACCTGAGCATGCACTGATGCTTCGGTGAGGAATTCCTGATGATGGCGGGGGTGACTTTTAACCTAGTTAAATCAATGGGTTATTAGACGTCGTAATACCTGTCAGGAGCGGGAAAAACGGCCAAAAAGCCTTGCCAACGCAGGTAAAAGCAACAAATCTGTGGCTATTGCGACCAACATCGCGAAGCTGGTCAGGGCTCCAAACCAGGCAATTGAACGGATTTGCGCGAACCACAGCACCAGGAAGCCGGCAGCCAGAACGAGGCTGGTCAACAACAGGGTGCCACCAGACCTATCGACAGCTTGCATAACCGTTGCCTCAAGTCCCTGCCCTTTTGCTGGTCTGAGGATATGCACCGTATCGTCAACTACCAGGCCGAGGATGACGGTGGCAATTGTTGCGGTTGCCACATCCAGCGGAATGCCGGTCAGGCCCATCAGACCGAGCGTCAGAACAACCGGTATGGTATTTGCGGGAATTGCCAGCAGCACGCGCTTCGTTGAGCGCATGGCGATGCCCAGTAAAACGAGAATCAGCAAAATGGCTGCCGAGAATCCCTGTACCTGCGAGCGAACGATTTCATCAACAATGCGCGTATAAAGTGGTGAATAGCCTGCCGGCTGCAGCCGCAAATTGTCAGGTAGCTCAGCTGCATTCTGAATCCTGCCAATCAGGGCCTGCATGGTACGAGCCGACATGATCGGCACTCCAAAAGAGATGCGCAGTTCGTTGTCAGCGGAAATCATCGCCGCGGTGGTAACCGGGGAAAAAGTGCGAACACGTTCGAAGCGTGTCCGAATAACGCTCTCACCAAGGAGCGACGGCGGTTCATCGCGCTTGACCGCCAACGCGTCAAGTAACGACCAGCTCCAGCCCACCTCATCCATCGCGGTCACCGTTACCTGCCATGCCTGAACTGCATCCAGCGCTTCCCCGGACAAAATGCTGTCGGTCGCAGTGATGGTGAAGTCGAGCGGCACGTATGGACCGATTCGGCTTTCGATAAAATCCGAGTCTCGTCTGATCTTATGGCTCTCCTGCAAGTAACCTATCGAATTGGTATCCGTTTCCAGCCTGCTCATGCCGAAGCCTGCCAGGATGAGCAACAAGGCAAATGCAACGACAGTTCGCCACGGGGCATCTGCAGCATGCTTTGACAATCTTCGCGCTAATGAATCGAGACGCGATTGTTTAATCTTCGGTTCGCAGGATTGCCAGCTGAGACCCAGCGTGCAGAACACAAACGCGGTGACGAACGCGGCCAACATGCCCACCGCACCGAAGAGCCCGAGATCCTGCACAACGGGCAGGCTCGAGGTCGTCAATGCCAGGAAGCCGGCAGCTGTCGTGATCGATGTAACAAAACAGGGCCCCAAAACCTGCGCGACTCCGCTTATAACCCGGTCCTGACGGGATCCGGAGCTATCTTGGCGGGCAACACTACGTAACAAGTGAACACAGTCAGCGATGCCGATGACCAGAACAAGCGTCGGTAAAGCCATTGTCACCATGTTTAACTGGCGGCCCAGTCCAGCGTACAACCCCATGGTCCAGAGCGTTGCGATGCCAACAGCCAGAAGGGTGACCAGCACCGGCACAGGACGCCGAAAGAAAAGCAGGAGCAAAACGAACATCAGGGAATGCGCCAGCAACAACAATGTCGCCGCCCCGGTGGTCGAGGCTTCATTCAATCCATCGTAGACAACGCCAAAACCGGCCAGTCGGCTATCGAAGCCAAATGAATCAATCGCTGTATTGATATCCAGCAGAATCTGGTGCCGACGGACTTCGAATTCGTCGCCGGCCATCATCTGAACGATGATTGCTGTCGTTGTACCGTCGCCGCTGAGCAATCGTCCACGGGCTTCAGCCAGCGATTCGGGTACCGTCACCACTGAGGTGACTGTGGCCACTCCCGCAATCTCCAGCAAACGATCGGTCATTTCGCCGATCAACTCGATGCCAGCCTCGTCATTAAAATCCGCGCCAGCTGAACTGGAAACCGCAACGACGACGACCTCATCATTGCCATAGGTTTGCTGGAATTTGCGATAGTTAACCAGCTCAGCCGCATCTTGTGGATACCAGATCTCGAGCGAATTGGAGACGGTTAGCGACGCGAGTTGTGTCACCGCGAAAATGGTCACCAGGAGGCAGCCAGTTGCAAACAGGACGCGCCATCGCCACAGAATCTCAGCGCTGGTCTGCGCCAGTTTGTTCATGCTGCGCGATCGTCGCGGTGTTCAAGCTTGCGAATCGTACCGGTTGCACCGTTTAACTCGACCCAGTCACCGTCACTAAGCCACTGGCACGCGTCTTCCACACCGACGATGGCAGGCAAGCCGAGTTCCCTGGCGACGATAGCCGAATGCGATAGCAGGCTGCCACGCTCCATGATCATGCCACTCACCAGCGGAAAAATTGTCACCCAGCCTGGGTCGGTCCTCTGTGCGACCAGGATATCGCCGGACACCACAGTCGCTGTTCGTGGATCACGGACAATTTTTACGGGTCCGCGCACGATGCCAGGTGAGCAGGCCTGGCCGCTTCGAGTCGTGCTGGACGTGCATTCTGCCGCTTGCACGACTTCCTGCATCGATGCTGCAAGTTGTGGCGGTCCGCAGGTTATGAAGCGACGCGGCGGATCTTCACTGTCAGCATAAGCCTGAAATTCTTCGCGTCTGACCTGTACCAGTGAATTAATGGCGGCGCTGCTTCCGGTGCCGCGAGAGAAAGCAACAATCTCGGCAACGTCCAGGTAAAAGATATCGTCAACATTATGGATCACCTGCAAATTCACAAGGCGCCGTCCGACTTCGATGAAGATTGCACGGACACGACCATAAACACGGGTACGTTCAAAACGCAGGTTCTCCCGGTCACGCACACGTGCTCTGGCAAGCCTGAGGACGGCTCCATAAATAAACCGTCGTACGAAATTACCCGAGAATGCAGCTGACACTTTTTCTTCCGCGGCCGAACGCAGGTTATCCAGCAAACCGGAAGAGCCCGACGTTGCTGAAGACCTGGCCAACTGCCCTACCGCACGTAAAAGTGGCAACGGATCGTCCGCGAGCGTCTTGCTTTCGAGCTTGAGCTCGTCAAGACAGCGGTCACCGAAGCGTTCCAGGTAAGACTGATATTCAGTTGCAAATGTTTTGTGTGCCAGCAAATGGAATTCGATAACCAACAATGGCTTTTCGCAAAGCGCCTTAACGAAAACCGAGTCCCTGCGCGCCAGTGCGGCCATACTTTTCATGCGCGCGACCGGCTCCAGGCTGATGATCCCCGCCTCGCCACAAACAAGATCGTTGTGAATATCGGCAAGGTCCGCGGGCAACCAGCGCTCGCTCAGGTGGCGCAGTAGCCCGTGAAAGATCATGCAATATAGATCGTTGATCAGGGGCGTCTCCCACGCAGGGATTACCTTACTCTCCAACTGCTCATATTCATCAAGCAATTCATCCAGCGACATTGCGTTCAGTTCTATCGGACACATGGCATTTTCAAGTTTGCGATGAAATGCTGCAACGCGGGAATTATGCCGGACGAGCTTGCTGAACAGACGCCATGACACGCGAACCAACCCAAGGGTGGCACGCACCCCGGCGAACCACCGATCGTCCTGGGGCTTCGGCACAGCCTCATCGGGCAGTCCCTGGGTAACACCCATCATCTGCTCCATGAATTTACGATTGAAGCGAAATCCCGGCGTCAGCATTAGCAATCGATACCAACTCAGAAGATTGTAGTAGACCCGCCCACGAATGAGACCAATCATTTGCTCATATGCTGTGACGTTCTGCGCGATGCTGCGCTCGCTAACACCAAGGACACGACCGAAATGACGATACGCTTCCTGGTAGGCTCCGCGGGCGATCGAAAAGGTCAGTGGCGTGGTAACGCCACCATAGCTTTCGACAATATTGCTGTTGTCCCACAACGCATAGCTGCCATCCGTGTCGCTTTGCTCCTGAATAGTCGTAATGTCCCTGCTCTGCAGGAGATACAACCGATTCCTTTGTATCGCCCACTCAATGTCCTGCGGCACGCCAAAGAACTTGCTGACTTTTCGTACAAGGCCTGCGACTCTGCGAATCTGCCGGTCAGTCAGCACCGGCTGTTCGGTCTCGATGTCACGCCCTACAATATTGCGCCGTGTGCCGACTCGCCACGTATCGCCCTGACACTCACCACTGACTAACGATTCGCCCAAACCTCGTGCAGCCGCGACGACAGCGACCTTTTCGTCACCGTTCACCGGATCAACTGAGAAAGCTACCCCGGCAGCGTCTGCCTGCACCATCTTTTGCACGAACACACCGGGTACCGGAACAGGCTCATTTACGCCACGGCTTTTGCGATAGCTTTGTATTCTCTCGCTGAAAGCCGACTGCCAGACGTCGACAATTCTCGTGCCAACCTCGCTCGACGGCACGTTCAAAAAACTGTCGAGTTGTCCGGCAAACGAATTTTCTGCGTCGTCTTCCTCAACCGACGACGACCTCACTGCAACCAGTGAGCCATCCGCGCAGAATTCGTGTAGTGCGTCTTCGATGGCCGCTTTTGCTTCCGCCATACACTCGATGACACAAGACTCTGCTTCGCCCTGGCGACCAATGATTGCTGCAGCGGGATTGATAACAAAGAACGCCGGCACCTTAAAACCGGAGTCACTCAAGGTTGCCAGTCGTGTCGCTTTGTTCCCTACTGCAATTTTTTCAAGCGCGCTTGTGTCTGTACTTCGTGTAATGAATTCCATTTTCTTCTCCACGTTATCCGAGTAACAACTGCAGTGGGCCCAGGCCAAGGTAAAGCAGCAGCGCCACCAGGCCGGAACTCGGCTCAATAATATTTTTGCCTTTCACGATTTTGCGTTTCTTGTGCGGAAACAGAATCACGGCGATTATCCCGAGCAAGAGAACGGTCTCAGCCAGCTGTAAATGATCTGCTGATAGCGGGAGATATGACGCTGCCATCGAGTAGCTTGCGACCGCGGCAATTACCGATAACACCCACAAGGCGATCGCAACACCAGTGCCCCAAAGCGCGCTATAGGACTCGACCCCGGTTCTTTCCTTTTCCGGGATATTGATCTTTCTTCCCAGCTCCAGAACCAGGCCGCAGGAAAACGCAAGTGCCAGCAACCAGCCAAGCCCGTTCGGCATTGAACTACAATCGCATAACCACTCGAACGCGCTAACGTAGAACGCAATCAGGGGCATGATTAGCATATGACTAACGAGGTATATTGCCGGGCGACGTTGCAACCACTCAGGAACAAAAAACTCTTTGGTCATCAGTCCCGCGTACAGCCACACACCGAAAAGAATCGGTACAAGCCCGACATCGATTGATATCGCGATCGCAAACTGAATCGCGGCTCCGATGTAAGCCAGCCGTGCCAACTCGGGCAATGAAACCAGGCCACGTGGAACCGGGCGATGCGGCCGGTAACGAGTGTCGATTTCGAAGTCTTTGAATTCATCTGCAACACGTAGTTGAAAGAACATGATCAAAGCACTGATTACGGCCCCTGCAATTTGCGTAATAGACGGAACAGTCGAATCAACTCCCTGCAATGCGGAAAAAAGCAGCACCGCAAGACAAAAGACAATAACGAGTGGCCCATGCGCAAAAATCGGGAACCGTTCTTTCTGATATACCCACCATCGATTAGTCATTATCGTTGCTCCGTTTCATTGCGGTGCCTCGTGACAGTGCGTGATGCGCCATCGCAAAATCGCCGGAGCAAAATGCACCGATAATTGACAACTCCCCCGCCAGCACGATCGCCACGCAAACTTCGGCAAGGGCGTTGCTGTGACCCGGTCCGGAGAGGCCCAGGATATTGAGGCAGGCTTTCGCACTGGGGAGGCCTGTTCCGCCACCGACCGTACCGACCATGATGTTTGGCAAGGTCACACTGGTGTACAAATCGCCGCCAGCGGTGAGCTCCATACGGGTCACGCCGGTTGCAGATTCCGCGACACAGGCAATGTCCTGCCCGCAAGCCAGGTAAAGTGCCGCCAAACCGTTGGCGAAATGTCCCTGGATCCCTGTTGTGCCGCTCATTACTCCGCCGATAGCGCCGGCATACCAGTAATCGACCATGCGCTGCGGCGTGGTATGCAGTTGTTGCTCGACCACGTCACGAGGAATAGTGATGTCGGCAATAACTCGTTTGCCGCGGACATCACCCAGGCTTTTTGCAGATGCTTTTTTGTCCCCGGAGAAGTTAGCTTCCAGGAACCAGTATTGGGGCGTTACTGGTGAGTCCTGCAAAATACTTTGCAGGATCGCATTTGATGCGAAGGTCACCATATTCTGACCAGACGCATCACCCGTGGTATAGCGCAGGTCGAGATAAACATGATTACCTTCAATAACCGTCTCGGCGCCGATGAGCCGGCCATGCGCTGTAACTTGCTCTACTATCGCGCCATAGGTGTCACGATGAGTGCGGATAAAAGCCACGAATTGTTCGGCGTCAACAAGACTATCGAAAGCAAACATCGGCGTTCGACTGACAGCTTCATTTACAACTCTTGCATTGCAACCACCGCTGGCCATCAGGAGGCGCGCGCCCCGATTATAGGAAGCCACCAATGCAGCCTCGGTCGTGGCAAGCGGTACACAATAGTCGGTGCTGCCATCGCGGCCATGAATACGCAGCGGACCTGCAATACCTACAGGGGTCTCTACTGTTCCAATGTAGGACTCTATGTTGCGTTGATAGACCTCGGCACGGGAACTGGCCTTCTGGTCCAGTATTTCATCCCGCGCGCCCGGCACGCCCAGTCTGCTCCAGCGTCTTGCGGCGTCGTAGCTGGCTTGTGCAAAATTGCCGAGCGTTTCAGCACCGACAACGACTTTTTTGTTCCTGGCTTTGCTTGCGTCCATTAGCTGTTTCTCCTTGTGGCCAATACACCGAACATGGACGCAGTATTGGTCGTCGCCAGGCAGGACACCTGAACATCGCCGTATTAATCAATGAGGAATTCCTGATGATTACCTGAGGATGGGGCAGTTTGGGTGTTTGCGGATTTCGCTACGTGACGTTAAGGGCGGTATCATATTGCGGAATCCGCATAGTTCAGTCGCTACATTGCTGGCAAACTTGGTCTCGTCAACCTACGCGCAAGGCAAACATTGGTCATTAACCGCAGTCGCCTGTTTCAACTATTCAAGTACACGGTCTATGCCCTGTTGACCGTCAATGTTTACCTGTTCTTTAGCGAGGAATGGGCAGCATCTGCATTCCGCTTCAGTAACGGTATTACGCTTTCTGAAATCATCGAAGGCTTTACGGCAAGTATCGATACCGCGGCCTGGGTCGTTTTGCTATTGATGTTTGAACTTGAGACTTATGTTCTCGATGACGAACACTTTACTCGCCGGGTAACCTGGACGCTGCATGGCTTTCGCGCAATTTGTTATACGTTTATTGTTTATTCGTTCTATGGATACCTGAGTTCATTACTGTTTTTTTCCGGCGCTGCAGTGCTCCCCAACATCACTGATTTATGCGCACTGGTAGATGGCACCTGGGCCTATGCGGTCGACTATGATGAATATGAAACGTTATCAGCCGCGAATTGTGCCGCCATGTCGTCTGCGAACTCATTCGTACATTTTCCGGGCATGTCTACCGCCGTGGACCCGGTCGGATACCGCGATATTATCGGTCTGGCATGGGTTGACGTCATAAATTCAGCGGTATGGTTGCTGGTTGTAATCGTTCTTGAAATCGATGTCCGGTTGCAGGAGCGTGACAAACTTCGGGGCATCGCGTTGCGGCTCAGCAATATCAGCAAATACATCCTGTATTCCATATTGCTGCTGGCGGCAATCTATTGGGGCATCAAGGGCGATTTCGTTGATTTCTGGGACGCCTTTCTGTGGCTGGTCGCATTCGTGCTGATCGAGCTGAATGTATTCGAGTGGCGCCAGGAAAGCGAAGAGCGACTGAATATGTCAACAGACTCAACCGTATAGCCCATGAGGCCGTAATTCTGTATATACTGCACTCTTTTCGCCGTTGCGGCATTTTCATACCTAATAACAAAAGAGTCGAATAATGAGCATTGCAGACCTTAGCGCCGTCCTGAAAATATTTAGCGAAACAGAATTGGATGAAAACCATCAGAAAGAGCTTTTTGCAGAAGCTCTGTTAATGACACTGGCTCGCGCATCCAGCGCTGATGCGAACATTCACGCCGTTGAAGTCGAGTCAATTCAGCAGATTATGCAACGCGAAACCGGTTCTGAAGTCAGTTCGCAGGATGTCCGCAAAGCGGCCCGTACCGAGCTCTATGAATCCACTCCGTTAAGGAGATACCTTAGCAGCGTGCGCCGCCAGCTGAGCCCCACGGATCGCGTAAGAATTGTCAACCTGCTCGCAGATGTTATAAAAAGCGACACAGAGATCAGCGTGCTTGAAGTTGATTTTTTCGACATGGTTGCTGAGTCACTGCGCACGACACCAGCCGAACTCGCGGGGCTGATCGCCAATTAGTCGAAACGCGCAGCGCGCTTAGCGCGCCCTGTCATTCGGCGTAAAGTGCGCGATGGTATTATCGCCGTACGACCTGATCACCTCGGAAATTACAATGTGATAGCCGTCATACCAGCGGCTGTACTGTTTTTTCGCTTCGAGGTGTGTCGGGTGTTTGGAAAACACCTGCAACGCGTCAAGCGTCTCCCAGTAATAAATTGCATTGAATACGTCACCATCCGGCGATTTCCAGGTTTCTGCACCGAGGTAACCCTCTGTCGCATTCGCCGCCGCATCAATCAAATCATTCAGCCGATGAAATTCATCATCGTATGTTCCGGGCTTGAAAATAAATGCCGCGCTGTACATGCTGCCCCCATCCTAATTAATTCACGTTGATACCTGCGTGCTGGTTTACCATTCCAGGCGCGCTGAAGGCAAGATCAAACAAGCAGTTCTGGAAGTCAAAATGAAAATACGCATTGCAACGATTGCCATACTTCTTCTGACGATGGTTCATTCGACAGCATATTCGGCAGAGGAACGCTACTTTGATTCGGCCGACGCCGAGCTACGCTACTTCATTGAAGGCAAGGGCACTCCCGTTGTTCTGCTGCATGGTTTCAGCGGGTCCCCTGAAGGACTCTGGATTAAACCCGGTACTTTCGGCGCACTGGTTGCTGCCGGCTACCAGGTAATTGCACTGGATCAGCGTGGTCATGGGAAAAGCACAAAATTTTACGATCCCGACAGATATGGCATTGAAATGATGCAGGATGTCCGAAGACTGCTGGATCACCTTGAAATTGACCGTGCCCATCTCATTGGCTATTCAATGGGCGGAAAAATAGCCAATACGTTTCGCGTAGCCTACCCGGATCGTTTGCTTACCCTGACGCTTGGCGGTTATGGCTGGCCATGGCGTTCGGCAGACGAATCACTGGAGGAAGCAGAACAGCGACTACAGTCCGATTTCGTGCTTCCGGGCAATGATTTACGTGCCCTGGCTGCGGTACGTGTGGGGATGAACGAATTAATTCCTGATGAGGAGAGCCTGCGCTCAAACTCAACGCCTGCTTTTTCGCTGGTTGGGACGGAAGACAAGGCTGTCTCGCGACCTGATCTTGAGAAACTCAGGGCGACGATGGCGAACCTCGAGTCCAAAGATATGCCGGGAACCCACGCGGGACCGGATGGCGCACCCTACAAACCGCAATTTGCCGCGGAGCTAATTCGCTTCCTTACCGGGCATCCGGCACCGTAAGGGATCAACCAGGCAGCAGTCCGCTGCCACATTCGTCCGTTTCAAACCGCTCGCGTAGCAATCGCGGGAGAAACCAGGCTCGCTCGTCGGGCCGGCCCATAAACCGCGAACTGCCCCACAACCCACAGGGCGATCATCGCTGCCGGGATGATGTACCAGGTGATTGGAGTGAGGTCGAATGTCTGCACCATCCAGATATTGAGCCCTACCGCCAGGATCGCACCGGTCACAACGCCGACGGAACTGATAAGGAAATTCTCCAGCATGAAATAGCGGAGAATCGCTGGCCGTGTCGCCCCAAGCGCCCTTCTCGTTCCAATCTGTTTGGTCCGTCTTGCAACACTAAAGCTCGCAAGGCCGACGATGCCAAGGCTGGTGATCGCCGTCAGCAGGGATACGATGAAGACCAGCAACTTAATCATTGCCGCATCTCCCAGGTATGCCCGATGCCTGATTTCGGTCATCGTCCTCGTACCATCGACAATGCGACCGGTATTGCCCTCGGCCAGCATCTTCTCGCTATGCGGGATCAACGCATCACGTGAGCCAGGTTCGGTTCGTATCACATAGCGACCAAACCCAGCACCGCGCTTACTTGCCACCAGCCGCG
>QNFK01000025.1 GCA_003645495.1 Gammaproteobacteria bacterium | reverse complement strand
TACGATCAGTTGGTGGAAGACGCTGCCGCAAGATCGCACCGAGAAGCTGCGGGCGGGATTGAGCGCGGACAAAGAAGCTGAATTTCTTCAGAAGTGGCGCGATCAAGATGCCTGAGCCGGGCAATTCCCATTGTCAGAAGGCCATCGAATCCCTCGGCGTAGTCACGTAAGATGTAGGTTGTTGATAATAAACAAGTAATTTAATAGTGAAAATCCGTCGATTGCTGCATCCAATGCGCCGATGAAACGCATCTGAATAATGAATTGCAGCAATACTGCGCTGACACACTAATCGGAGTGAATGATGGACGAAGGCATAGTAATACCGACCGTTATGTTCTTGAGCATTGCGGTGGTCACAATCGTATATTTCTATTTCAAAGCCAGAACCAGAGCGGATACGCAACAGACGATCCGTCTTGCCCTTGAAAAAGGCACCGAACTGAGCCCGGAATTTATCAAGCGGCTGGGCGACAAGGAACCGCCCAAAGACAGGGATCTCAGGCGTGGTGTTATTTTCCTCGCTTTGGCGTTCGGCCTGGTCCTTATCGGCTTTGCCGTACCGGAGCCCGAAGCATTACGCGGATTGCTCGCCGGTGCGTCCCTGCCTTTCTCTATAGGACTCGCCTTTTTGCTGATGTATTGGTATGGCGATAAAAAAGAGTAATCACAATCAACGTAAACTCTGGCGCAGAAGAGACAAGCGATCATGAGCTTGTCGCGCAGGTGGTGGCGCAGCAGAACCCCGCTGCATTCGGTGAACTTGTGCGCCGCCATCAGTCGCAGGTACGCAATTTTTTGCGTAAGCTTACGCGTGATACCGTACTCGCTGATGATCTTGCGCAAGACGCGTTCTTACACGCTTGGAATAAGCTACATACTTACAGTGGTAAGGGGACATTTATCGGGTGGTTGCTGAAAGTGGCTTACACCACTTTTCTGCAATCGAAACGAAAATCTTCGCGATACAACGAAATACTGGAAGAAGCAGGACATGACGCGGATGCACGCAGCAGTCGACAAACCGAGGAATCAGACGAGATTTCAGACCTCGACAAGTTCCTCGCGGTCTTGACGAATGATGAACGAGCAGTAATGATTCTCTCGTACGCATGCGGGCTGTCGCACAGGGAGATTGGCGACGCTGCGGATCTGCCGATTGGAACTGTTAAATCGGTAATTTATCGCAGCAAGGAAAAAATCAGGGAAAGTTTTGACATCGATGATCATAAATATGGCTGACAGACTAAAAGACGATACAGATTTAAAGCTTGAGTCATTGTTCAGGTCTCAACCTGTGCAGGATGATGGTTTTTCTGTAAAGGTTGTGTCACGCGTACGCCGTCGTATATGGGTGCGACGACTGGCGTTGCCTGTCGCCATCACAGTTGGAACATTGATTGCTGCGAAGCCGTTGTTGCAGCTGGCCAGTGCAATTCCTAAATTGCTGATGATTGTGCCTGGTAGTATGAGTGGCCTGGACAATCTTCCGTTAAGTAGCCTGCCGCAAAATACGACCGTAATTTTCGGTGCAATGCTGTTATTTGCAGTCATGATGGTTGGCAAGATGCTCGAAGACTGATTCAGAACTAACTCCAATAAAGGCGCGTCTCGCGCATATAGCAAACCGTTTTGCAATTCCACTACTCGCGTCATTGTCACAACACGTGAGGTCGTATACATTCAGTTAATGAATCTACGCGAACAGGTTGAAGAGCTCCTGCCAAACTGGGAACGCTGGTACCCAAGCCTGTTTGATGCGGCTTACGACCTTGGTGTCATCAAGGCTGAGATTTGCGATCCTAACTCCTTACTTCTGACCCGCCGGCACTCTAAAATCCGGCAACGCGCGGAAGATGCTCACCGGGAAAAATGGGGCGGAAACGGATAGGAATAATCACTTGCTTTGCCGTCGTCAGTACGTGCAAAATCCGTCGCTCAACTATCAGGCCCTCCAGCCTTAATAACGAATTATTCCAGCAGGTTTCCAGATGCAGTACGACCTGAATGCCATACGCGCCCAATTTCCGGCTTTGTCGGTATTGGACGACGACAAATCAAGAATCTATTTCGACAATCCCGCTGGTACGCAAGTCTCACGTTTCGTTGTTGACAGGATGAGTCACTGCCTGCTGCAGGCAAACGCCAATATTCATGGCTACTTTCGTACCTCTGTTCTGGTCGATGACCTGATTGCCGAGGCACGTGTTGCGATGGCGGACATGCTGAACGCACCGTCACCTGACGAAATCATTTTTGGTCAGAATATGACGACGCTAACGCTGCATATATCACGATCGATTGGCAGGTTGCTAAAAGAGGGAGACGAGATTGTTCTCTCGCGCATGGATCACGATGCCAATGTGTCTCCCTGGTTATTGCTCGCAGAGGACCTCAACCTGAAGATTCGCTGGCTGCCCTTCAACGTTGAGACCTTCGAATTTGATCTTGATGTACTCGATGAGGTTCTGACGGACAAAACCCGGTTGGTTTGTGTCGGCGCAGCGAGCAACCTCCTTGGCACGATTAACGATGTAAAGGCGATCTGCACACGGGCCCGGGAAGCTGGCGCCATGACCTATATTGATGCAGTGCAGGCAGTACCGCACATATCCACTGACGTGCAGGACCTGGGTTGTGACTTTCTCGTTTGCTCTGCCTACAAATTTTTCGGTCCACATCAGGGAATTCTGTGGGGCAGACGAGAGTTGTTGGAACAATTGGAGCCCTACAAGGTTCGTCCGGCGACAGACGAAATACCAGGTTGTTTTGAGACAGGCACGCAAAGCCATGAGGGCATGGCCGGGACCGCGGCCGCTGTCGACTACCTTGCCTGGATCGGCGAAAACATGGCGCAGTCGTATCATTGGAGATACGAGAGCTTCGCCGCACGACGCATGCATGTGCACGCTGCAATGGACTTTCTGTTCGAGTACGAGACGGGCCTCGCCAGTCACTTGATCGAGGGCTTGCAGCGATTGCCGGGCGTACGAGTGCAGGGTATTACAGCAGCTGATTCGCTGGCGCGACGTGTACCAACGGTCTCTTTTACTGTAGACGGCAGATCACCGGACAGCATCGCCGAGGCGCTGGCTGCGAAGAACATTTTCGTCTGGAGTGGTCATGTCTATGCCGTGGAACCGGCCAAAGCGCTTGATATCTACGACGCGGGTGGTGCCGTTCGGATCGGCCCAGTGCATTACAATTCCATTGCAGAAATTGACCAGCTTATGGTCGAATTGGATCAAATCCTGCCGCGCGCCAACGTAGCCTGACAACAGTTTCCGTTCTGGCAAAGATCTGCCCTGCGCAGACTCGTGAATATTCCCATTCCGCCGGCAATCAGCCGGTCGTTAACTATACTGATAGTTATGGGTGTCGCTATTGGCACCCGGTGAATAACCATAACAACAATCAATAAGAGGAATATCAGGATGAGGAAGATTCTTTTAACTATTGCTGCATCGCTTTTGCTGACACTGTCCGGGGTAGGACTGTCATTCGCACAGGATGGATCAGACGTGCCGGACCTGGTGCCGATCGAGATCTCGGTTTGCAGTTACCAGGATGGCAAGGATAGCGGTGACTATGCCAAAGCAACGGAGAAGATGGCGAAGTGGATGGAAGATAATGACAGCGAGCCATATGCATCGTTTCAGCTAAATCCGTTATTTGCCGGTAATCAGGAATTCGATTTCGTAACAATCGGCGTCTGGACGAGTGGCACCAGTATGGGCAAGGACATGGCTCAATGGATATCGACCGCGGGCGACGAAATTGCAGCGCTGGGAGACGCGGCAGATTGCGGTGGTTCGTCAATGTTCACCAGCCTGAATGTAATGCAGCCTGGTGATGGAGCGGATTCATTCGTGTTAGCAGTGAATGATTGCAACGTTGCAGATGGACGCAGCACCAGGGATGCGATCGGCGCGTTAAGAGAATATGGCGAGTATCGCAATGCTACGGGCTCGCCTGGTGGAATGTGGGTATGGTTTCCAAGCTACGGCAATGGTGATGAAGATTTCGATTTCAAGTTGGCCAACAGCTATGCAAGCATCGAAGCGTTTGGCAATAATTTTCAATGGAACAGAGACCAACAGGCGTATTTGAAACGTGGTGAGTTGTTCAATGGCTTGCTCGATTGTGATGTGGCACGGTCGTATACCGGCAGCACAATTGTAAACACGCTACCTGACAACTAGACCATTCGGTCTGCTCGATCGGGCGGTGAGCATGCCTCACCGCCCGTTTTGTATGCGCTAATTGTCACAGGCCGCCCGGCAATCTGTCGGATTTTCACTATACTAATTGTTATGGGTGACAATTCGGACCCTATGGATCGCAACATTCTTGGAAATAAGAAGGAATAAAAAGACATGAGAAAAATATTGCTAACGATAATGTCAGCTAGCCTGGTCACGTTCGTCGGTACCGGATCGACGCTGGCTCAGGACGATGGAATGCTTATCATTCCAGTGGAGTTGTACGCCTGTACCTACAACGACAGAAAAGACTCCGGTGACCTTAATGATGTTGTTGATAAGTGGAACGCATACATGGACAGTAAGGGTAACGACAGTTATGCGGCCTGGACGTTATCGCCGAACTACTTTGGCGCTAACCAGGAATTTGATGTGATCTGGATGGCCGCGTCGAAGAACGCTATTGCAATGGGCGAAACTGCCGATGCCTGGCGTGCGGACAACGATGGTATAGCAGATGATTTTGCGGAGGTCCTTACTTGCAATGGGCACAGCAATTTTGCCTCAGTTAACTATAAAGCGTTGCCGGATGGTGATCCTGCGAGCACGGCAGTATTGACGTTTTCTGATTGCTCGTACAAAGAAGGCGCATCGTTCGACGCGATCGGGGCGGCAATGGCCAAATGGTCCCAGTACCTGACTGATGCTGGCTCCACTGCCGGAATTTTCCACTGGTATCCGGTCTGGGGCGGTGGCGGTGAGGAGTTCAGTTTCAAGTGGATTGAGGGCTTTGCGAATCATGCCGAGCTTGGCGCTGATTACGAACGCTTGGGCAACGGACTCGGTTTCGTAACGCGCGGCAGGTTGTTTGATCACTTGCTCAGTTGCGACTCGGCTCGCGTCTACGACGCACGCAATCGCAGATCTGCACAGCTTAGATAAGGTCAGGCGATCGACAACCGGTGGCGGGCAATGCCCGCCATCGTTGTTTGTGTTCTGTACGTAGACATCTCTGAAGGTCTGGGCGTGATCTACTATGTGGATCTTAGATTAGATTTCCAGATTAATTCAGTGTAAGAAAGGGAGCCTTGTGCTCCCTTTTTTTCGAAGGATGAGGTCATTGAGCGACTCCACACAATCAGCGGAACCGTCGGATAACCAGCAGTTAGAGACCCACCAAATAGTTGGGCGTGTGCTGGGCCCGACTATTTTCTTGTTAATGCTCCTGACAGACCAATGGCAAACGGTCATGCCGACCGAAGCCTGGCGTGCTGCTGCTATCGGTTTGTGGATGGCGGTGTGGTGGGCGACTGAGGCAATACCGGTTCCGGTAACAGCGTTTCTCCCGCTTATCATTTTTGCACCACTCGGAATCGCGACCTTGAGAGATGCAGCAGCCCCCTATGCGAACCCGATTATTTATCTGTATCTCGGTGGGTTCCTGATGGCGCTGTCGTTGGAACGCTGGAGCCTTCACCGTCGTATTGCGATGGCAATTCTGGATCGAACGGGTACCGACGGGCGGCGGCTGATTGGCGGATTCATGCTGGTCTGCGCAATGCTCAGTATGTGGATGACAAACACATCCACAACGATGATGTTGTTACCTATCGTGCTCTCAGTGGTCGTTGTGATAACTGATAACGTTCCGGACTTGTCAAAGCGAGCACGGCACGACTTTCAAATCGCCATGTTGCTCGGCCTTGCGTATTCGGCAAGTATCGGTGGTCTGGCAACGTTGATTGGTACGCCGCCGAATGCGTTGTTAGTTGGATTCATGGCGGAGAACTACGGTATTGAAATCAGTTTTGCGCGGTGGATGCTCGTCGGTGTGCCAGTAAGCATGTTGATGCTGCCTATTGCATGGCTATTGCTGACGCGAGTCCTGTTCCCGGTGAACATACCGGAAAGCGATGCGGTTCGCGATCACCTGCACACAATGCGTGAAGACCTCGGTGAAATGACGACACCGGAAAAACGCGTGGCTATCATTTTCGGCACAGTGATTTTTTCATGGATGCTAAGAAAGCCAATCACCGGCTGGCTCGGTATTACCGGCGTATCTGACGCAGGAATTGTTATGACAGCAGCGCTTCTGCTTTTCCTGCTGCCAAGCGGCAATCGCGAACGACCGCAACTTATGACCTGGCAATATGCCAGCCGCTTGCCTTGGGGTGTGCTCGTTTTGTTCGGCGGCGGACTCAGTCTGGCAGCTGTTGTATCCAACTCGGGACTGGCACTGTGGCTCGGCGAAAGCCTTGCCCCGCTTAATGCCTGGGGAATTGCAGCACTGGTGATTTCTGCAGTAGCGATGGTTATATTCCTGACCGAACTGACCAGTAATCTCGCAACCGCAGCGACACTGCTACCGGTAATGGGCGCTATGGCAGTCCAGGCAGGCGTCCCGCCTATCGTCCTGACCGTCCCCATTACTATCGCGGCAAGCTGTGCTTTCATGCTGCCGGTAGCAACGCCACCAAACGCAATCGTATTTTCCACCGGCATGATAAGCATCCCGGAGATGGTACGGGCAGGCGTATTGCTGAACATCATCGGGATCGTTATCGTTACCATCATCTCTTTGTATCTGGCACCAGGATTGCTGGGCTAAAAAAAATTGTTGCCGACGCCGGCACGAAAGACTGGTGAATTATATGACGCGCTATCCTTTTCTACTTCTGGCTCTTCTTTCGTTGTGCGGATGCGCCCCTGACGCTGAGCCGCCCGAAGAAAATCTGAGCGTCATATTGGCTGGAGGATTCGTTTATTCCGGCAACGATGCCGAGGCCGTGATCACCGATGTCGGTATAAGCGATAACCGGGTCACCGTGATCGGAGACCTGAAGGAGCACAAGGCGGATTTGCGACTGGACGTTACAGGCCTCGCAGTCGTGCCTGGATTTGTCGACATCCACAGTCATGCCGTTCGCGACGAACCGGGAGACGGGATTTTTCGTTGGCCAGATGCAGAAAACCTGATCCGACAAGGCGTAACGACGGTAGTCGGAGGGCCTGATGGCGGCTCTCCGTTACCGATAGTGGACACATTTATTGCGATCGAGGCGAATCCGGCATCCATCAATTTTGCGACATTCGTCGGTCATGGTTCGATCCGGGCGCTGGTTATTGGCGAAGATGACAGGCCGCCAACGGAAGAAGAACTTGAGAAAATGCGTGGTGAGGTCGAAAAGGCGATGCAACAAGGTGCATTCGGCCTTTCATCCGGCCTGATTTATCCGCCGGGCCGGTTTGCGACAACAGAAGAGGTCATTGAACTGGCCAAAGTTGCGGCTCGCTACAATGGTATCTACATCAGCCACATGCGCCAGGAAGGCCTCGAAATATTAAAGAGTGTCGCAGAGACGATCCGCATCGGTGAAGAAGGCGGCCTGCCAACTCAGTTAACCCACCACAAGATTGTCGGTGCACCAATGTGGGGTAAGTCCGTCGAGACACTGGCAATGGTCAACGAAGCACTGGCACGTGGTGTTGACGTTTCGATTGATCAGTATCCATACACCGCATCCTCGACCAGCCTGACCATTCTGTTTCCTGGCTGGAGTCTTGATGGCGGTCGTGACGCATTGCTTGCCCGACTCAGCGATCCGGAAGAGAGACAGCGGGTGAAAGACGCAATTGTCTATAACATTGAAACCGATCGTGGCGGTAATGACCCGGCAAACGTCGTGTTATCAAACTGCCCGCACGACAAAACAATTAATGGCCGGAATCTGTCAGAGATTCTGCGCCAGCAGGAACGATCAATCAGCAAAGAAAATGCCGCGGACTTGCTCATGGAGCTGGTCGAGGCCGGCAATTGCAGTGCGGTGTTCCATGCAATCAATGAAGAAGATGTATAACGCATCATGCGTCACAAGGTAACGATGACGGCGTCAGATGGTGGTATAGAAGGCCCTTCCGACAGAGTCCCGCACCCGAGAAACTACGGCACATTCTCCCGCCTGCTGGGTTACTACGTGCGTGAGCAGAATACGCTGCCTTTCCATACCGCAATTCACAAGATATCCATGATGCCGGCTGACCGGATTGGTCTTGCAGACAGGGGAAGAATCACGATCGGCGCGATTGCCGACATCGCGGTGCTTGATCCTGCAACCATAATCGACAAAGCGACATTCGATGACCCACATCAATACGCTGAGGGCGCACATCACGTCTTCGTCGCGGGAGAAGCAGTACTCTTGAATGGTGAGATGACCGGTGCAAGGCCAGGAACAGTACTCAGATCGACTGATTACGGAAATTGAAGCTAGAGCAATCATTCTATTTGCGAAACGATGTTGTCGGCATAGCGCGAGAACTACTGGGCAAGGTTGTTTGTACGCGAATCGATGGCACGCTGACGACGGCGCTGATCACCGAGACTGAAGCCTATGCAGGCGTCACCGACAAAGCGAGTCACGCCTACGGCGATCGTAGAACCAAACGAACAGAGCCGATGTACGGCGTCGGCGGTGTAGCTTACGTCTACCTGTGCTATGGCATCCATCATCTGTTCAACGTGGTGACAAATAAGAAGGGCGTTCCACACGCGATCCTGATTCGTGCGGGAAAACCGTTGTCCGGCACCAGTTTGATGCTTGAACGACGACGAAAAACAGACCCGAACAAAAACCTGCTCGGCGGTCCCGGTTTGTTCGCGCAGGCGTTAGGGATTATGACCAGCGATTCCAGTACGGACCTGTCGGGCGATCGAATCTGGATCGAAGACCAGGCTGTGGATGTTGCTGACAACAAGATAGTCATCGGCCCACGGGTAGGTATCGACTACGCTAAAGAGGATGCAAAGAGGCCGTACAGATTCAGATTAACTGCCTGAAACTATGGAACCATTTTGAACGATTGCGCTCGAATTGCAGGTGAAGACATTCATCGCGATATTGCTGCTCACCACCGGCACCGCCTACGCCGGGGGGACGCTGACCTCCAACCTGAGAATCGCCAGTGACGCTCTGAGCTATAACCTTCAATATCGCGTCTATCTGCCGGAGGGTTACGAGTCACAGGAGGGCCTGGCGGTTCTCTATGTCGTAGATGGCCAGTCCTATATCAAGCAGGGAGGAGTGCCGCGCGTACTGAACCGCCTGATTAATTCAGGAGCAATCGAGCCCGTTGTCGTCGTGTTTGTTGATGCTCGCGATCCCGACAAGCTGAATGACAATCGCCGTAATGCGCAGTTCTTTTGCAACAAGGAATACCTGGAATTCTATCGTGATGAACTGATCCCGGAGATCGAGCAACAGTACCCGGTTGCCCGGAATCGCGAAAAGCGCTCCGTACTGGGTCTATCTTTCGGCGGCCTGAACTCGGCATGTTTCGGCTTATTCGGATTCGATACTTTTTCCGGCATTGGCATGCAGTCACCGGCATACCACCCGGTGCCAAAATTGCTGTCAGCGTACGAGAAAATGCCACTTCTGCCGCTACGAATATTTCTAAGCACAGGCAAGCCGAATGACAATACGGCAGCGACTCGAAAGTTGAGGGATGTACTGAAGAGCAAAGGTTATCCGATGGAATACATCGAGGTTCGCGAAGGCCACAACTGGAGCAACTGGAAACCGCTAATTGACGACGTTCTGCGTTTCTTCTATGAAGTAGAGGCCGAACCTTCATAATCACCCACACTGAAAAATATTCGCAATAATCTTGTAGGAGCCCGCCCAGCGGGCGAGTTTGCTATTCTCGGCTACAGCACAAATGATCAATCCAAGCCGATCACCAGTATGCTTATCATCATCACAGGCAAATCGCCCGTGCCGATAGACGGATAATCACGAGGATCCAGAACGTGTATCTATCGTACGGCGGGCTCCTACAATTATTTCCGCGATTTGTGTTGCCTGACCCACAAACAAAGAGAGCAACCCCATGACAAACACGACAACCCGGCGAACGTTTCTCGCATCAGTATCGGCGCTGGGACTCTCCAGCCTTGGGCCCGCACGCTTGTTCGCCCAGCAACAAATGCCCACCCGCCAAATCCCTGGCACCAACGAGTCGCTCCCCATCATTGGCCTCGGATCCAGCAAGCCGGTATCCCAAATCGCTGACAGAGGCACGGACCACATCACCGAAGTGCTGCGAACACTCGTCGCGAACGGTGGCAGCGTAGTGGACACATGGCCAAGGAATCCCGCCAATGATAAAGCGTTCGGCCGGGTAATCAGCCAGCCGGACTTGCATGAAGCATTGTTCATAACCAGCAAGATCGATCAGACCGGCAAGGAAGCGGGTATCAACCAGTTTCGCGAGACGCAGCGCTTGTATAAGAGAGAGATTCTGGATCTGGTGCAGGTCTTTAGTCTCACCGACCTCGATACACAGTGGACCAATCTTAAGGATTGGAAAGCATCAGGCCATGCGCGCTACATCGGCGTGACCGTCTCGAACGACAACCTCTATGAGCAGCTTGAAAGTTTTCTAAAACGGGAAAAACCAGACTTCGTACAAATCAACTACTCGATCACCGAGCGTGGCGCGGAAGCCCGCATGCTGCCGATGTTCCGGGATAAAGGAATAGCGGTACTCATAAACCGACCATTCATGAACGGCGAGTATTTCAACAAGCTTGGGCAACGTCCCGTACCCGAATGGGCCGCAGAATTCGGCTGCGAAACCTGGGCACAGTTTTCCCTCAAGTACATCCTCCCCAACCCCGCCATCACCTGTGTTCTGACTGAGACCAGCAATCCCGCCCACATGGCAGAGAATGCTCAGGCAGCCTTCGGCCGCATGCCGGACGACGCCGAAAGGAAACGGATGACGGCGGTCATAGATCAGGTGTGAAAGCGAATTCCGATTGACTACGACGCAAACGACCTAATCGCCTTCAGGCCCATGCAGTTCCTCATCAAGCATCATGATCAATTCATCACGGCTAAGGCCGAACGAATGACCATTACTATTCACTTCGAGCAGGTCTTTAAGTAAGTCGCGGATCACCGCCTCGGCATGGCGTTGATCAGTCACAGCGAGATACCGTTCGTTAGGATGCTCAGAGAAGAGAGCGTGTAACACCGCATCGGCAACTGCATCCGGCTCTGGAAATCCATAGTCGGTGTCACCAGTACAGAGGGTTGCAAGCTCTTTGGCCAGCTCCGGAAAGAGAGAGCCCGTCGGGTCATAGTCTTGTTCATTGCGTCGTTTGCACATCGATGCGACGGCCTTGGAATTGTAAGGTCCCGGTTCGACAACACTGAGGCGAACGCCAACGGTTCCCATTTCAAACGCCAATGAATCGGTAAAAGATTCGAGTGCATGTTTGCTCATGCTGTAGACGCCATACGTCGGCGGCGAGAATATTCCGGCCATCGAACTGATATTGCTGATGCGGCCCTTTGAATCGACGATCATAGGCGCGAAGGCCTTGACGATTCGGTACGGCCCAT
>QNFK01000024.1 GCA_003645495.1 Gammaproteobacteria bacterium | reverse complement strand
GGGCGAAACCAATGACATTCGCTATTTCCTGGAACAGCTGCGGACCAAGGGCCACGAGGGCCCGATGATGGCTGTAGGTTACTCCCTCGGCGGCAATGTACTGCTCAAGTACCTTGGCGAGAACGGTGCATCAACACCTTTGGATGCAGCCGCTGCTGTTAGCGCACCACTGGATTTGCATGATTCTGCACGAGCATTAACCTCTGGTTTTTCAAAGATTTATCAGTATCACTTGCTAAAACGCATGAAGAAAGCTGTCACGCGAAAATTCGATCAGTACACCGCCGCCTTCGACTGGCATCGCTCCATGAAAGCGCGCACATTCGCCGAATTCGATGATGCGGTAACGGCACCGCTACATGGCTTTTCCGGTAAGGATGAATATTACGACCGTTGCAGTGCGGTCAGTTTTCTCGCAAGTATCCAACGGCCGACTCTTATTATTAACGCGCTGGATGATCCGTTCATGACACCGGCAACTATCCCTGATGCGAGCAAATTATCCGACAGCGTCCAAATGGAAGTCAGCCAGCATGGCGGCCATGTTGGCTTCGTCAGTGGCGGTACTCCATGGCATCCGGAATACTACCTGCCGGAACGCATAATCGACTTTTTGGAAGCCGGCATAGCCGAGTCCGGACAATACGGCCGGCCGCTGCCGGGAATGTAATAAACAGAAGGAAAAAACCATGAGGAAGCTCTTTCGCCCTGGCATGACCTTTGGGCTCATATTGATCCTGGGCTTTGCCGTTGCCAGTGCACAATCGCCAGCGCTGGATCCGGTTAATGTGGCGCCACACATATTCGTGGCCGTACTCGAGAACGATAAGGTGCGCGTCATAAAGGTTACAGAGCGAACGGGCGAAACGCCTCCCCTGCATACGCACCCTGACCGGGTGCTTGTCTACCTCAGCCCCTGTGCATGGTTGGAGAGTACGGCAGATGGCCAGAAAAGCATGCAATCATTCCGCCTTGGCGATGTCCAATGGGCGAGCGCGGAAACCCATGGCGGGAAAACCAGTACCGTGGTCCAGGAATGCAGCATTCTGGAAATCGAGTTGAAGTAAGGCAGTCAGAATATCGGTAGCCGCAACCACCACCATGAAAATTGCCGTTTTTTCGCAAATTGACGCTGGAAAGACGGCATAATTCAAGCCGGTTTTTCGCGTACTGCAATGATTACGGTGAGGCAAGGGGAGTAAGCAAGATGGCAAATGTTTCGAGACGGCAGATATTACTGGGCGGTGGCCTGGCACTGGGTTCCGGACTGCTGCCCGGCGTCAACCTGCTGCGTAGTGCCTACGGCGAGGAAATATCGCGACCGGATTACATGGTTCGCGTGTGTTTCAACGAGAATCCCTGGGGACCCTCCCGCGTGTCGTTGCAGGCGATGGCCGATTCCTTCAAGTACTCGAACCTCTATGGCGGCGCCGATCGCAGGGCGATGATGGAGCTCATGGGGCGTTTGAACAACGTCCCTGCCGATCATATTTCAATGGGCACCGGTTCAGGCGAGATACTGCGAACTGCCGGCATGCTTGCCAGCATGCAGGATGGTTCCGTGGTCTGTGCCGATCCTACTTATCACGACCTTATTAGATATGCCGGCAACACCGGCTCTGAAATCATCAAAGTACCGGTAGATGAGAATTTCAACACCGACCTGAACGCTATGTATAAAGCGATCAGGCGCGATACCAAATGTGTCTACCTGGTTAACCCGAACAACCCGATCCCCTCGATCATTGAGAAAAACGAACTGCGCGATTTCGTGCTCGAGGTTTCGAAAGATCGCATGGTATTCATCGATGAGGCTTATTACGAATTTGTCGACAATCCGGACTATGGAACGATGATGGGTCTGGTCCGTGATGGTCACAAGAATATTGTTGTCTCGAGAACGGCGTCGAAAATTCATGGCATGGCAGGATTGCGGGTTGGCTTTGGATTTGCCCATCCGGATCTGACCAAAGAGATCACGACCAGAAAAACCGGTGCAATGAGCGTCCTTAGTCTTAATGCCGCCTATGCTGCGTATCAAAATGATGAATTCCAGAAATTCACGCTGCGGAAAAACAAGGAATCGCTGGCGATTATTGAAGCCATGCACGAAGAACTGGGTCATCGCTATGTGAAGTCGAATGCCAATTTTTCATTCTTCGAAACGGGGCACGATATTCAGGAAGTCTATGATGCGTTTTTGAGAGAGGGCATCATTGTTGGGCGCGCGTTTCCGCCAATGACTAAATGGCTGCGTATCAGTATGGCCAAACCGCATGAAATGGAATACTTCGTGCAGACTTACAAAAAACTGTACGGGTAAAAAAACGGCACGATGATTCAGATCATCGCACCGTTAATTTTAACTCCAAGCTGTAGGAGCGGCTTTAGCCGCGAATGTTCGGGCCCCGTAGCAAATTCGCGGCTAAAGCCGCTCCTACAGGTCCGTGCCAGTCGCTAGCCTTTAAGCAGCGTCAACCTCAACACGTACGAATGACAAAATGGCTGCGTATCAGTATTGGCCAAACCGCATGACATGAAGTACTTCGTGCAGACTTACAAAAATACTCTACGGATATAAAAACGGCGCGATGATTCAGATCATCGCGCCGTTAATTTTAACGACAAACTGTAGGAGCGGCTGTCTAAACTAGCGCGCTTAGTTGCAGCGTTAAGACTTACACGAGAACAGAGACGCCGCGAATGGTCCGGCCCCGTAGTCATTCGCGGCTAAAGCCGCTCCTACGGGTCCGTGCCAGTCGCTAGCTTTTAAGCAGCATCAACTTCCTTCATGCTCAGGCGTACCCGGCCCTGGCGATCGACTTCAAGGACTTTGACCTTGACTTCATCGCCTTCCGAAAGCTTGTCGCTGACTTTCTCTACACGCTCGTTGGAAATCTGCGAGATGTGTACGAGACCGTCTTTGCCCGGCAGGATGGTGACAAAAGCACCGAAGTCCATCAAACGAACTACCTTGCCGTCATATATCCGACCAACTTCGACATCCGCCGTAATCAGGTCGATGCGACGTTTTGCTTCTCTTCCTGAAGCGCCATCGACAGAAGCGATTTTCACTGTACCGTCGTTGTCCAGATCGATGGTTGCACCGGTCTCTTCCGTCATGGCACGAATGACCGAACCGCCTTTACCGATCACATCACGAATCTTCTCGGGATCGATCTTAAAAGTAATGATGGTCGGAGCCCACTCGGACATTTCCTCGCGCGGCGCATCAATAACCTTGTTCATTTCCTGCAGGATATGCAAACGCGCATCCTTGGCCTGATCAAGCGCAGTACTCATGATTTCTTTGGTAATGCCCTGGATCTTGATATCCATCTGCAATGCAGTAATACCCTGATCGGTACCAGCTACCTTGAAGTCCATGTCGCCGAGGTGATCCTCGTCACCCAGAATATCGGTGAGGACCGCGAACTTTTCGCCTTCCTTGACGAGACCCATTGCAACACCGGCAACCGGCGCTTTGATCGGCACGCCTGCATCCATCAACGAAAGACTCGCGCCACATACTGATGCCATCGAGCTTGATCCGTTTGACTCGGTGATCTCCGAAACGATGCGGATGACGTATGGAAATTCTTCGATACCTGGCATAACCGCTTCGATACCGCGCCGAGCGAGTTTGCCATGACCGATTTCGCGGCGTTTTGGTGAACCAACGAAGCCTGTCTCACCCACGCAGAACGGAGGGAAGTTGTAATGGAACATGAACGGATCTTTTCGCTCACCTTCAATCGCATCGATCATCTGTGCGTCGCGACCGGTACCCAGAGTCGTCGCAACAATTGCCTGCGTCTCACCGCGGGTAAACAGCGAAGAACCGTGAGCACGCGGCAGGAGACCAACTTCGACATCGATCGCACGCACGGTGCTGTGATCGCGGCCATCGATTCGCGGATCGCCCGCAATAACTCTGCCACGAACAATGCGTTTCTCAAGCCGGGACAAAGCGCCTTTGACGTCATCTCCGGACCAGCGAGCATCGTCGCCAGCAGCCAGTGATTCCATCGCAGCCGATTTGGTGTCGCCGACTTTGGACTGGCGATCCATCTTGTCGGTAATCTGGTAAGCATCTGTCAGGCCGCTCTCTGCTGCGGCAGCAACTGCGGACTCAAGCTCTTCATCCGTAGCCGGACCTTCCCAGTTCCAGGATTCTTTGCCTGTTTCTGCGGCAAGCTCATTGATAGCAGCGATTGCAGTTTGCAATTGCTCGTGGCCGAACATGACTGCGCCAAGCATGACTTCTTCTGAAAGCACATTGGCTTCCGATTCGACCATGAGGACAGCATCAGCCGTACCGGCAACAACCAGCTCAAGATCCGACTCTGCGACAGCAGCGCGACCAGGATTGAGGACGTACTCGCCGTCTTTATAGCCAACTTTTGCTGCGGCAATTGGACCAGCAAACGGCATGCCGGAAATTGCCAGCGCAGCCGACGCACCAATCAGTGCAGGAATGTCAGGATCGACATCCGGATTCAATGACACAACCGTGGCGATAATCTGTACTTCGTTCTGGAATCCCTTGGGAAACAACGGGCGAATCGGACGATCGATCAGTCGGCAAGTCAGGATTTCTTTTTCGCCAGGACGACCTTCACGTTTGAAGAAGCCGCCGGGGATTTTGCCGGCTGCATAGGTCTTTTCCTGGTAGTTAACTGTCAGCGGAAAGAAGTCACGGCCTGGATCGGCTTTTTTCTTGCCTACTGCAGTAACCAGCACAACGGTATCGGCCATATTGACCATTATCGATCCGCTTGCCTGGCGCGCGATGCCGCCGGTTTCTATGGATACTTCATGTTCCCCATATTGGAACGTCTTTTTAGTTGCTTTCACTTTAATACTCGAATGATTTATCTGATGGCACGACCAATCCTCTCGCCCCGTCTCAGGGTCGAAATATGGATTAGGTCATTGCCTGTGGCGCCGGTTAACTGTTAACGGCGAAGACCGAGCCGGGAAATCAGCTCGCGGTACCGGTTCTGGTCTTTCTTCTTGAGGTAATCAAGCAGCTTGCGTCGCTTGTTTACCATTCTCAAAAGACCCTGCCGGGAATGGTGATCCTTCTTGTGCTCACCGAAGTGGTCGGTCAGCTCTGAAATTCGTGCAGACAGCAAGGCAACCTGAACTTCAGGTGACCCGGTGTCGTCTTTGTCGCGCGCGTAGTCGGCGACGATACTGCTTTTGTTTTCACTTGTAAGTGACATCTCTAAGAAACTCCAATCGTTCTTTCTATTTTCTGGCCCTGTATTTTGAGCGCGCTATTCTAGCGTCAGTTTCGGTCCAGTAATAGCCTAAAATACGAAAATATCAGGCTTTTTTTGCCTGACTCCTAAACTCTAATGTGCTGTTGCGGAAACCCGGATCAGCCTGCCAACCTGAAAATCCGCTTTGGTGCCACGGTGCCCACGCCTGTGAGCTCACCGACACCCAGAAAACGGTGATTTTCACCATAAACCCTTACAAATACTGCCCTGCCCTCGATATCAGTCGGCACAGCCTGCCCGCCGCTGAATTTCTCGCCTTCTGCAGCGTCTACCTGGCATTCGGGCCAGCTGGCCAGTGCCACATCCGCCGGCTGCAGGCGCCCGCGTAGTGGCTCAGGGCCACTCTCAGCAAGCTGCTCAGCGCCATCCATGTCCAGCATGTCCGCAGCTCGAAAATCACCGACGGTTTCCCGATGCAGGCGGACCGTGTGGGCAACGGTTCCTGCTGCTTTGGCGATGTCCTCGACCAGCGTCCTTATATAGGTCCCTTTCGAGCAATGGACGGTTAACACCATCCGCGTACCGCTGATTTCCAGCAAATTGATATCGTGAATGGTTATCGGGCGTGCCTCACGCTCGACGACCAGGCCTTGACGTGCCAGTTCGTACAGGCGCTTACCGTCCTTCTTCAGCGCCGAATACATTGGCGGCACCTGCAAGATGTCCCCTTTGAAGCCGGCTATGATCTTTTCCCATTCCGCAACGCCCAGATCAGGAACCTCTGCCGTTGCATTGATCGTTCCGTCGGCATCACCGGTATCGGTAGCCTCACCGAGTTTCGCTGTGACCCGGTAAGTCTTATCCGCCGCCAGAAGATAGGCACAAACCTTGGTAGCCTCACCGAAACACAATGGCAGCATGCCGGTTGCCGCCGGATCCAGGCTGCCAGTATGGCCCGCTTTCTTTGCCCGCAGCAGGCGCTTGACCTTCTGTAATGCCTGGTTCGAAGTCAGCCCTGCCGGCTTGTTAAGCAGCAGTAACCCGTCTACAGCGACCGCTTTTGGTCGCGCTTCTTTACTCGTTTGCTCAGTCATTTAGCGCGGGTCGTTTGCAGTGTCGATTAAACGGCTCATCTCGGCCGCACGTGCGATGCTGTCATCGTGTACGAAACGCAATTCCGGCATATGCCTGACCGTTAATGAAGCACCCAGCTTGCTGCGCAGGAAACCGGCGGCGCGTTGCAAACCCTTGAGTGCCGGCTGCGGATCGTCGTCAGGATTAAGCAGACTGAAATAGATTTTTGCAACGCTCAGGTCCTTTGACAGCTCGACCGCGGTCACCGAGACATCGGCAAGACCGGGATCCTTGGTTTCAAATCGCAGCAGTTCGCTCAGTGAGCGCTGCATCTGCGCACCAAGGCGTTGGTTGCGTGAAAACTCGCGTGGCATTAGTTGTGTCCCATCGGCAACGCATCCCGTTGCTTATTTCGCCCGTCAGGACGGGCTCCTACAGTTGCAATTAAACATTGTAGGAGCCCGTGCCGAAAAGGCGCCAAACTTAGAGCTGAGCCAATGTTTCTATCGGAGCGACGGGCGATTCCCGGTGATTGCGCTAATCCCGGGAATGTACGAAAGCAAAGCGATGGCATCTTTTTCAATCCAACCACAAAGGATTAGTCGATCGTACGAGCGACTTCAATACGCTCGAAACACTCGATCTGATCGCCAGGCTTAACATCGTTGTAGTTCTTCACGCCGATACCACATTCGGTTCCGGAGCGGACTTCGTTGACGTTGTCTTTGAAACGACGCAGGGATTCGAGCTCGCCTTCGTAAATGACGACATTGTCGCGCAAGACGCGCAGCGGATTGTCCCGCTTGACGTAGCCTTCCGTGACAATGCAGCCGGCGATATCGCCCAATTTTGGTGAAGTAAAGACTTCCTTGACCTCAGCCAGACCGACGATGTTTTCACGAATCTCAGGAGCGAGTAGCCCACTGAGTGCCGCCTTCACATCGTCAATCGCTTCATAAATGATGCTGTAGTAACGGACGTCAACGCCGGTCTCTTTGATTGCGTTCCTGGCCGCACTATCAGCGCGGACGTTGAAACCAATGATGACGGCTTTCGACGCGGCAGCGAGTGTCACGTCGGACTCGGTGATACCACCAACGCCGGAACTTACGATTTTCACCCTTACTTCGTCAGTCGAGAGCTTGTCCAGTGAATCGCGCAGTGCCTCAGTACTACCGTGTACATCCGACTTGATCAGTACCGGCACGGTACTAATGCCTGCTTCCTTCATTTGACTGAACACATCCTCAAGATTCGATGCCTGTTGCCGCGCAAGCTTGGACTCACGGGTCTTGGCCTGGCGGAACTCAGCCGCCTCGCGCGCTTTGCGTTCGTTCTTGACGACCTGGAAGTCATCGCCGGATGCCGGCGTTTTCGACAAACCAAGGACCACTACCGGACTGGAAGGACCAGCCTCTGTGATCACTTTATGACTCTCGTCGAACATGTTACGGACCCGACCGTACTCTTCGCCCGCAATGATCATGTCACCCTGTTTGAGGGTGCCTGCCTGCACCAGCAAGGTTGCAACAGCGCCACGACCTTTCTCGAGGCTCGACTCAATAACGATGCCCTGTGCCGGACCTTCTGCAACAGCCTGCAGATCCATAACCTCAGCCTGCAGCAAAATCGCATCCAGGAGCGCGTCTATACCCTCACCGGTCTGCGCTGAAACCTCCGCAAACAAATGCTCACCGCCCCATGATTCGGAAATAATTTCGTGTTGCGAAAGTTCGTTGCGTACTCGTTCCGGATCGGCGGCTTCCTTGTCGATTTTGTTGACTGCAACCACGATCGGCACTTGAGCTGCCTTGGCGTGTTCAATAGCCTCGATGGTTTGTGGCTTTACGCCATCATCCGCGGCGACAACAAGAATTACGATATCTGTCGCCTGCGCCCCGCGAGCACGCATTTGCGTAAACGCCGCGTGTCCCGGTGTATCAAGGAAAGTAATTTTCCCCTTGTCGGTATCGACTGCATAGGCACCGATATGCTGCGTAATACCACCTGCCTCAGCATCAGCGACTTTGGTGCGTCGTATGTAGTCGAGCAGCGACGTCTTGCCATGATCGACGTGCCCCATGATCGTAACGACAGGCGCGCGTGGCACCGTATCACCAGCCGGCTCTTCGCTGACCAAAAGGCGCTCATCGACTTCATCACCAGTGACCGCTTTGGCCACGTGCCCAAGTTCTTCTACAACGAGAATGGCTGTGTCCTGATCGATGACCTGGTTGATGGTCACCATGGCACCCATATTGAACAGCACCTTGACGACCTCATTACCTTTCACGGCCATCTTCTGCGCGAGTTCTGAAACTGCAATATTTTCCGGAACCTCGACCTCATGAATGACTGGCGCGGTCGGCATCTCAAAGCCATGTTGACCATCGGAACTGACCGATACAGCCCTGCGACGAACCGGAGTTTTACGTTTACGACGGCCGCCTTTGCCACCGGCGACATGCAACTCCCGTCGCCCATAACGCGTATCAGCACCTTTGCCTTTTTTCTTTTCTTTGTCCTTGTTGCGGCGATCTTTCGATGCCTGCTCCGCTTTTTCGACACGGGCTTTTTCTTCGGCAATCGCGGCAGCCTTCACTGCCTCCTCACGAACTGCGGATTCAGCAGATTGCTTGGCCTCGTCTTCCTTGCGCTTGTCTGCCTCCGCCTCAACAGCACGCTCGGCAGCAACTTTTTCGGCTGCCAGCCGTTCCACTTCAGCCTTCTCGGCATCAATGCGCGCCAGCTCTTCGGCCTTTTGCCGATCAAGTTCGTCCTGCTTCGCCTGCGCCTCTTTCTCCAGCACATCGCGTTTCATGTAGGTACGCTTGCGGCGAACCTCAACATTGACCGTTCTTGAACGGCCCTGAGACCCGGACAACCTGAGCTCCGACAGCGATTTGCGCCGCAGCGTAATGCGCTTGGGCGCGGCATCAGTCACTTCTGACTCATCCTGTCCATGTCTGCGACGCAGGTGCGTCAACAACTCGAGCTTTGCATCCTCGCTGATCGTGTCATCCGATCCAGCAACCTTGATACCGGCATCGTCGAGCTGCGAGAGCAGCTTTTCGACTGGTACTTTCAGTACGTCCGCAAATTGTGTGACGGTGACGTCAGCCATAGTAAAACTCCGTATAAGCCGCGATCAGGCCTGTTGTTCCGCTTCGAACCAGTGTGCACGGGCTTTCATAATAAGCGCCGCGGCTTCTTCCTGATCCATCTCATTTAGCTCGAGCAAATCATCTGTCGCCAGCTCAGCCAGGTCTTCACGTGTTACCACTCCCTTGCTTGCCAGCGTGAATGCCAGGCTCTTGTCCATACCTTCAAGGCTCAACAAATCTTCTGCCGGTTGCGCCTCATCGATTTTTTCTTCGCTGACGATCGCCTGGGTCAGAAGCACATCACGCGCCCTGTTCCGCAATTCGTTGACGATGTCTTCATCAAATTCTTCAATCTCGACTAACTCTGAAGTCGGGACGTAAGCGACTTCTTCGATGGTTGAGAAGCCTTCCTGCACGAGAATCAACGCGATCTCTTCATCGACATCGAGCTGCTTGGCAAAGAGCTCGAGCAATACGCGCATTTCAGATTCACTCTTCTGCTCGGCGTCAGTCTCGGTCATTACATTCAGCTCCCAACCTGTGAGCTCGCTGGCAAGACGTATGTTTTGTCCGCCACGACCGATCGCCTGCGACAATTTTTCCTCGTCAACGGCGATGTCCATGCTGTGTGCATCCTCATCCATGACGATCGACACAACCTCGGCAGGCGACATTGAATTAACAACAAATTGCGCAGGGTTTTCATCCCACAGGATGATGTCCACGCGCTCGCCTGCCAGTTCGTTTGAAACGGCCTGAACACGCGAACCGCGCATACCGACACACGCGCCGACCGGATCGATGCGCGAGTCATTACTTTTCACCGCAATTTTGGCACGCAGCCCTGGATCACGGGCTGAACCAAGAATATCGATAAGTCCCTGGCCTACTTCCGGCACCTCGATTTTGAAAAGTTCAACGAGGAACTCCGCCGATGTACGGGTCATAAAGAGTTGTGGGCCACGCTGTTCCGAGCGAACTTCGACGAGCAGCGCTTTCATCCGGTCATGCGGACGTGCTGGCTCGCGCGGCACCATTTGGTCGCGCGCCACGAATCCCTCGGCGTTGCCGCCAAGATCAATGTAAACACCGTTGCGGTCAACACGCTTGACCAGCCCCGAAAGCATTTCACCTTCGCGGCCTTTGTATTCCTCGACCACCTGCTCACGCTCAGCCTCGCGTACTTTTTGCACGATGACCTGCTTCGCCGTTTGCGCAGCAATGCGACCGAATTCGACTGACTCCATTGGCACTTCGACGTAACCGCCAGGCTCGGCATTCTCATCGACATCCACCGCATCAATCATGCGTAGTTCGTGATCCGGAACTTCGAGCTCGGTGGAATCATCTGCAAAAACGAGCCAGCGACGAAATGTTTCATAGCTGCCATCTTCGCGGTCGATAGCAACACGAACGGCGATGTCTTCAGCATGACGCCGTGCAGTAGCGGAAGCCAGTGCGGCCTCTATCGCTTCGAATATGATGTCTTTCTCGACGCCCTTTTCATTGGAAACGGCATCAACCACCATCAATATCTCTTTACTCATGTCTTGCTACTCCAATTTGGTGCTTTCAAATCTCGGCCGGAACAAGCCGGGCAGATTCGATTGTTGCCAGTGGCAAGCTGTGTGCTTCGCCATCGACCTCGATTTCAATTTTTTCCTCATCCGCAGCGCGCAATGCGCCACGAAAATTTCTTCGCCCGGCGATCGGAAAACGCAGCTTTACGCGTACGTCTTCACCCTTAAATCGCTGAAAATGGGCCGGTTTCGTCAGTGTCCGGTCAAGGCCAGGCGATGACACTTCCAGCGAATAATTTCCGGCAGCAGGGTCTTCAACGTCCAGAATCGCGCTAACCTGACGGCTGACGCTGACGCAGTTCTCATGAGTAATCCCGTCCGGCTTGTCGATGAACACGCGCACAAGACCATCCTGCCCGCCGATTTTTAGCTCAAGATCCGATAATTCGAATCCCAATTGCTCAATCGCAGGCTCAATTAACTTTGTCAGTTCGTCTTTCGTCATCTAGACATTACTTCACTAAAATTCAATAACTATTTGTTCTAAAACCAAAAAATGGGCATATAGCCCATTCTTATCTGCACGATGTTGTTACCCGGTGCGTGTGCCGGACAACAAAAAACCCCATGTCGGGGCTTCAAAATCTACCAAGAAAATTGGTAGCGGGGTTGCGAGATTGCCCTTTGCAGCCAGGCTGCAAAAAACCCGCTCGTGGCCTAACCGCCCCATCGTACAGGGCGCGAATTATAGGGGCAGATATGGC
>QNFK01000023.1 GCA_003645495.1 Gammaproteobacteria bacterium | reverse complement strand
ATTTCGCTGGTGGCACCGCACTTGCGGTGATGCTGGTTTTGATTGGTTGTTCTGTGACTATCCCGGGCCCGTCTGGCGGCGGTTCATCGGGCGGTAGTTCCGGTGGCAGCTTGCCTGGCGGCATGTCCGGTGGATCTTCTGGTGGATGCCAGGGTGGTTCCGAGGGTGGTTCCCAGGGCGGTTCTCAAGGTGGATCCCAGGGCGGTTCTCAAGGCGGATCTCAAGGCGGATCATCTGGTGGAGCTGCTGGCGGTGGCGGCGGAGGTGGCGGTGGCCAGATCCGCGGCGTAAGCGGTCCTGTGCCTGGCCCGGATTCCATGGGTGGTGGTGGAGGTGGAACAGGTGGTACATCCGGAAACGGAATGGGTGATGGCAACTGCGGCCAGGATGGTGGTGTTGAGAACGGTACCGGCGGCTGGGGCGGACCCGACGAGGGTGGCAATTGCGATGGCGATGGTCAGGGCGCTGGCGGAGTAGGGCAGTATCCTGGAGAGAGCGCCGAAGAGAGAAAGGCGCGGCTCGAAAAAACGCTTGAAGAGTCGGTTGGTGGGTTCGATGAAGTACTGGCTGAAGAGCAGCGGGAAATCTCGACAGTCGGCCGCAATACGGAAGGCTTTGGCGGTTCCGGTGGTGGCGGTGGTTCCGGCCGGGTCGGGCTGGGCAAACAGTCAACCGGCGGTGACGTTGAAGGAGCAGGGCAAGTCGCGACTGTTGAACGGCCGGATTCGCGGCCGGAAGCTTCAGTTGCCGGAATGAGTGAAGAAGCTATTCGTGAGCGCACACCTGAAGATATTCCTGACCTTGTGGCCGAAGATATTGTTGCCAAGCAATTGCGTGAGGCTGCGTTGAGTGAGGACGATCCGGCGTTGCGTGAACGACTTTGGGAAGAGTATCGTCTTTATAACGATTTATGAGTTTTTGTTGGACATGTTTAACGGGGTCAAACAATAAATAAAATGAAAATATATACACGACTGCTGGTGATGTTTTTACTCCCCCTGTTTCTCAGTACAGGTTGCACCATTTCCGAGGTTATCCACGCGGAGACCACTGAACTGGATGTGGCATCACTGCAGGTATCTGAAAGCATGCTGCTCGATGTTGGCATTCTTAATTTCGATACTGGCGTCCCGGAAAAAAACGATATTGAAAAAACCGGCATTTACCCCGAAGTTCGCATGGCGGAGGCTCGCTATCTGCCCTATCACATCAAGACCACTTTGCAAGGCACCGGATTCTGGGGAGCGGTGCGGGTAATTCCGTCAAGGGATGTTTTTACCGACATAATGATCAGCGGCGAGATTGAACAATCAGATGGTGAGTATGTGACGTTGCGAGTAACAGTCGAAGACGTTATTGGCAATGAATGGTTTGAGAATTCATATTCAATGCAAACCGGTATTTCGTCATACGCAGAATATCGCGATCGCACCAACGATCCCTACCAGAAAGTATTCAACGACGTCGCCAATGATCTGCATACGTATTTGTTGAGCATGACGCCACAGGATGTCGCCCGGCTTCGGCAGGTATCCGAGCTCAAGTTTTTTGCCGATATGGCACCGGATATATACGGCGAGCACCTGGCTGTTAATGACGAGGGTATGAGCTCACTGGTCAGATTGCCGGCAGACAACGATCCGATGGTTGATCGTTTGCGGCAAATTCGTGAACGTGATCGCCTCGTCATAGATACGCTGAATGAACATTATGCCAATTTCTATTATGGCATTGCACTGCCTTACGAGGGCTGGCGCAAAAGAACCCGTGAGCAGTCCGTTGCTTACCGGCAAACCAAGAGGTCTGCCACGATGCGCGCCTTGCTGGGTGCGGCAGTCGTTGCCGGCTCGCTGAGCTTTGATGCAAACAGCTCAAGTTACTCGCGCTACCGGGCGCAACGCATTGCGCAGTCTGTGGCGATTAACAGGGGCATGCGCACCATTATGGATGCGTTGAAACAGCGCTCTGCAGCGAATGGTCATCGCGAGGAAATCAAAGAGCTATCGGAATCGTTTGTTGCCGAAGCGGCGCCAATGGTGGTGCAGGTTCAGGGTGAGTCGATGCGACTGACCGGAACGGCGGAAGCGCAATATGAAAGCTGGCGAAAACTGCTCAAAGAAATTCACGAGACGGAGACAGGCTTTTCCGAGACTGTTGAGGTGGGCAGTCCAGCCCGAACCCCGCAACCGACCGGGTGACGCCTGGCCGTTAAACATTCATGCGGGTCCTGAAAGAAGGTACGCAGCTAGCGGGCCGTTATACGCTTATTCGACGGCTCGGCGCCGGCGGCATGGCGGATATCTGGCTGGCCAGCGATCGCCTTGCCGATACCCGGATTGCGCTTAAATTCCTCTCTGCCAAATTAGCGGCTGATCCGGCCTACCGGGACCTCCTGCACAAAGAATGGCGGCTTAGCAGCCGTTTGATGCATGCAAATATTGTGCGTGTGTTCGAGTTTCATGATGACCCGGACGGCGCCTTCTACGGTCTGCAATACATTGGTGATTCGAATATTGCGGTTGTGTCCCGCAAGAATCCTGATGATGCACTGCGGCCTGTCGGTCTGATCGCCGATGCATTGCGCTACGCACATGCCAAAGGCGTGGTTCACCGGGACATTAAAGCCACCAACATACTTCTGGATAACAGAGGGGCGCCTTACCTCGTCGATTTCGGTGTTGCCACGGCGCCCGGTAATGACAGTCCGCCCGGTGGCGGATCCACCGTCGCGAGCAGCCCGCAACAACTGGCAGGGAAAGCGGCCGCCGTTGAGGATGATATTTACGCACTTGGCGTATTAATAGTTGAGCTACTTAGCGGTACGCCACCAGCGTCAGACAGCAGTGAGTTAAACATCCCCATGCCGGACGGCAGTAAAATGCCTAGCGCACTGCATGCCCTCGTGACCGACATGCTCGCCACGGATCCGACGCGACGGCCACAGGCGGAAGCGGTCAGGAGTCGGCTGGAAGAAGCAGGTTTTCCCGCCGGCCCTGTTCCGGCGCATTACCTTGGTGGCTCAGCGGACTCTGCTCAGCCCGTGGAGGCAGTAGAATCCATTCAACCAGTACGGCGAAAAACCAGCCCGGAGATGGCTCCAGCTGTCGCGCAAACGGAATCCAGCGGTATGCCTCCGAAGCTTCTGTACGGAAGTCTTGGCGGCGTGCTGGTTATGTTACTGGCTGTTATTTTCCTGTTGCCGAACGTCATGCAAAAGAAACCGCCCGGCGCAGATTCGGTTAACGATGTCAGCGGACAATCGGCAGCTGATACGCAGTTTGAAGAGCTGGAGGGTACGCATGAGGAAGCTGACCAGGCGACAGGCGCGCGAACTGATGGCAGGTCACTTAATGAATTTGCTGGCGCAGCAGATCCCGCGAGTATCAAAGCGGCAACTGATGAGGCCCTGGGAGACCTGTTATCCCAGCTCGAGCGACTGCGCTATCGGGCAATAGATCGCTGGGGCGGGCAACCCTACCTGGATGCGGTTGACGTTTACGAAACGGGCGATGAGGCATACGTTAGAAAGAACTATCAGCTGGCAGGCGATCGGTATCGCGAGGCAAGCGCGCTTCTGGATCCATTCTTCGATCGTATTGACGAAGTATTTGCCGAGACACTTGCTGCGGCTAAAGAGGCTTTTGCGGCGAGCGATCACTCCGAAGCAGTACGGTTGTTCGACCTTGCGGTAGCGATTACACCAGGCAATCGGGAAGCAGAGGCGGGACTTGCCCGGGCACAAAACCTCGAAGCGGTATTGACGCTAACCGCGCAGGGCATTCAGTTCGAAGCAGATCTCGAACTGGTTGCCGCTAAACTTGCGTTCGAAAAAGCATTGCAGCTCGATGCTATATGGGAACCAGCACTGGCCGGTCTTGCCAGAGTCAGGGTTGCCGTCAACGAAATGTCCTTTGGACAACGCATGACCGAAGGTCTGGATGCGCTTGCGGCCGGTGAATTCGAAAGCGCGCGCGCGGCATTCAACGCGGCAAAATTGCTTGACCCTAAGTCGAGGCAGCCAATTGATGGCTTGCTGCAGGTTGACCAGGAGATCAAGCTGGCCGATATCCGCAATCTCGAATCCGAAGCAGCATCTCTGGACGCGGCAGAGCAGTGGGAATCGTCTGCAAATGTTTATTCGGAGATCCTGAAAATTGATCCCGATTTGCAATTTGCCCAGGATGGGCTACGGCAGGCCATGGCCCGCAGCGCGCTGCATGTCCGACTCGAAGGCTACATCGCCGATCCGGACAAATTGAGCGACCAGGTAAACGTGCAAAACGCGACCAAATTACTGCTCGACGTAACACGAATGTCGCCGATGGGTCCCAGGCTTGAAGATCAGAAAAATCAGTTGGCACGCCTGTTGAAACGAGCTGCGACGCCGTTACCGGTACAATTGATCTCGGACAACGCGACCAATGTTGCTATTTTCAAGATCGGCAAACTGGGTATGTTCAGCGCTCAGGAGATCAACCTGCGGCCAGGCAAGTATGTGGCCGTTGGCAATCGGGCGGGATATCGCGATGTCCGTATCGAGTTTCGGGTTGCGCCGGAGGGTGATATGCAACCGATAGTGGTCCAATGCGAGGAACAGATTTGAAATTCAGCTCCGTCATTTTGCGTGACAGTGAAGGCGAGCAGCGCTTCGATGCCGCGCGGTTGCCGCTGCGGCTAGGCACCGGAACGGACTGTGAGATCAGGCTGCCGGGGCCAGGCAGTAGTGCAGTTGCCCTGCTGGATGAGCTGGACGGCGAACCATTCGTACAACCTGTCGGACGCGGCAGCAATGTCACCATAAATGGTGAGCCGCTGGTAGCGTCGCGAAAATTATCTGTTGACGATGAGCTTGGTTTTTTCGGTTCGCGTATCGTCATCGGGCAGATCGATGACGCGATGCTACTGAATGTGCGCCTGGAGGACAGTGCCTACATAACCAAACCGCCGGAGCTCGCTGATGCAGGCGCCGACCTCGCTGAAGAAAAAATAGCCCCAACAGCGTTTCGCCGCGCCGCGGATGCGGTGCCACAAAATGTGCAGGAACCGGGTCATCGCTGGCAGACCTGGGTGGGTGCCGCGATCGGTGTATTGCTCCTTCTCTCCTGGCTCTTGTTTACTTCGAAGTCGATACAGTTCGATGTGCAACCGGGAAATCCGGAGCACCTTTCTGTCTCCGGTGGCTGGTTCCACGTGCCATTTGGTGATCGCATAATAATGCGTGAAGGCAGTTACGTCGTACACGTAAAGAAGGAAGGCTATTACGACGTGTCGCAGAGCATCAGTGTAGACGAAAGGCAAAGCCGAACGATTGTAGTCGAGCTCAGGAAGTTGCCTGGTCAGCTGACGATCAGTACGGATCCGGCAGTCGATGCGATCATAACGGTTGATGACAGCAGCGTCGGTCGAGCGCCATACGGGCCACTCGAACTCGAACCGGGCACGCACTCGGTTACTGTCACTGCCGATCGATACCTGCCCTACGCACAGCGACTGACAGTACCGGGACTTGGTAAATTCCAGCATTTGAACGTACAGCTCGTGCCGCAATGGGCGAATGTCGAGGTTTCTTCGAACCCATCGGGTGCCGCGGTTTACCAGGGCACCACACAAATCGGCGAGACGCCGATGCAACTGGAGTTGATGGAAGGGTCGCACGCGTTGAGCCTGTTCAAGGATGGCTTCAAAGCCTGGGATGGCACCGTCGTCACCGCGGCGAATGAAGACCAGGTGCTGCCAACTGTGCAGCTGGAGCCGGCGAACGCACGATTGCTGGTCAATACCATCCCTCGCGGCGCAAACGTAACGGTAAACGGTCGCTATCGTGGCCAGTCACCGGTCACGCTGCCATTGTCACCCGGTATCAACTACGTCATTGGACTGTCGAAAGCCGGCTATGGCACTGCTGAGCGGAAGGTGCGCCTGCAAGCCGCAGATTCTGAAGAAATCACTGTCGATCTGACGGCACGATTTGGTGAGTTGAAAATTAACGCATTGCCCGGTGAGGCGACGATTTACATAGATGGCAAGGCGCGTGGTACCGGAACGATGACGCTGAGACTTTCCTCGGCACCACACCGCCTTGAAGTGAAGATGGACGGTTACGCCTCGTTTAGCCGTGAAATAACGCCCCGACCCGGGTACTCGCAGAACGTTACGGTACGACTGTTGTCGGAGGCCGAGATTGTGGCCAGGGGTACATCGGCTTCCCACACCAATTCCCAGGGCCAGGTATTGCGGCGGGTTGAACCGAACGGCTTCACCATGGGCACGTCGCGGCGTGAACAAGGCCGGCGTGCAAATGAAGTGCTGGTGCCGGTTATGCTGACCAAGCCATTCTTCATTGGAGTTAAAGAAGTAACCAACCGGGAGTTTCGCAGATTCAGGAAGAATCATGACACCGGTGGTGCGTTACATGCTTCGCTTGCGGGCGACCTGAATCCCGTCGTCAATGTAAGTTGGGAAGATGCTGTGGAATATTGCAACTGGCTCAGCGCCCAGGAAGGACTGACGCCGGTCTATGAAACGAAATTCCAGAGATGGCAGCAGGTTAAGCCAACGCCGGACGGTTATCGATTGCCGACAGAAGCCGAGTGGGCCTGGGCTATTCGCTACCAGGGTCGAGCGACTGCGATGACATTCCCCTGGGGCGGCAGAATGCCGCCACGCCGGGACAGCGGCAATTTCGCCGGCAAATCGGCAAATGCGCTGGTGCCATCCATCCTGCCGGGATACGACGACGGCTTCGCCTCAACCGCGCCGGTGGGCACATTTACGGCCAACGCCCTGGGCATATTTGATGGTGGCGGCAACGTTGCCGAATGGGTCCAGGATTACTATTCTGTGCCGACACCGGGAAAAACGGAGCCGATTATCGATCCACAGGGCCCTGTGCGCGGCTCAAATCGCGTAATCAGAGGGTCAAGCTGGATGGATTCAGGGATAATGCAGCTCAGGCTGGGTTACCGGGATTTTGGCAATGGCCCGCGCCCGGATGTTGGCTTTCGCATAGCCAGAAATATAGAGTGATTCTGATTGGACCTTTGCGGATAGCGGCGGTCCAATAATAAATACGCCTTTTTATAAGAGATGCTTGTGCGCAGATTCTACATAGCCATTTCGCTGGCCCTTTTTCTGGCCGGTTCCGCCGCGGCCCAGGAGGACGGAGCTGTGGCTGAAGATCAGGCTGAAACGCTTGAGGTCGAGGAAGCTGACGACGAGGAAGAAGTCGACGATTCAGACCTGGATGAGCAAACTTACGAAGAAGACGATGATGATTTTATCCCGACCGAAGAAATTCCTGCGGATGAGCCCATCCCGTTTCCATCGAATATCTGAATCGCCGGACATAGCTCAATATTTTCCGGCCTGGCAATCTGAGAGACCCAGTACATGAAGAAAAAGAACATTCCTGTTGAGTTTGTTTTTCAACTTTTCGCGCTGATCATTGCGATCATTGTTGTGCATGCATTCTACGTTTCAATCGTACGTCCGAACGCGGCTGAGATAATCGCCGCACAGAACATCGAAGCTGCAAGCAACCCGGACTTCGTCAGGGAGCGGTCCACCTGGGTGCTGATCAAGGACATGGAGCAGGAAGCCTGTTTTATCCTGATGTTCTGGGCGTTGGCGATTATGGGTTTCAAGGGGCGGGAAATTTTGCATGAACGTCAATTGCTCGAGGTTGATCTCGTGCCCATTGCAGAGGGGATGCGCATATTGCCCGAGGATACGCGCGAGTTTGCGCGACAGGTGCAGGCACTGCCCGAGAACCGGCAAAGAATGTTGCTGCCACGAGCTTTGTTGAGTGCGTTACGCCGGTTTGATACCACGAGAAGCATTGCAGATGTTTCTAACAGCACGAATACGATTTTTGAATCGGAAGCGGATCGACTGGAATCCGAACTGTCGATGATTCGTTATATTTCCTGGGCCATACCCTCAATCGGATTTATTGGCACGGTTCGCGGAATCGGCGAGGCGCTTGCGCAGGCAGACAAGGCCGTGCAAGGAGACATCGCCGGCGTAACGCAAAGCCTTGGCGTTGCGTTCAACTCGACATTCATTGCACTTCTCATCAGTATTTTTCTCATGTTTCTTGTCTATCAACTGCAGCTCTTACAGGAACGGCTGGTCTTCGACGGGCAAAATTATGTCGATGACAAGCTGGTCCGGCACATGAAATCGGATTGATAAAATAAACTGCGTAACATTGTGACTCGTCTCGCCATACATATTAGTGACGCCGGCATTACGCTGCTGAACAACGAACAAATCACCTATCGCGAGCCAGGGTTTGCATTACTTGGTGACGGCAGTCTGACCACTGGCAATGAAGCTTTCAGTAACTCGAGGATTAACCCGCGCGGGATTCACCATGGTTACTGGTCTAATCTCGATACAATCCCGCTGGCAGACAAGCGTTTCAGCCATCTGAGCGCTGCAGACCTGGTCAGTCGGCAACTCGAACAAATCTGGCAAAAGGCGGGTACGGGTGCTACTGAACTCGTGGTCGCTGTGCCGGAGTATATGTCGGCGCAAAACCTGGGCCTGTTTCTGGGTATTGCGAACGAACTGAAATTGCCGGTAATCGGGCTTGTTGATGCTGCCGTTGCGGCCACGCGCCGTGAATACAAGAATGCGGTTCCCGTGCACATCGATCTGAGTTTGCACACGGCCATGCTGACCAGGCTTGCACAGCCGGGAATGGTGCAAACCGAGCGCACCGAATTACTCGATTCCTGTGGCATCTATGCCCTGTACGACGCCTGGTTGAATACCATAGCCAACGCATTTGTGCAGCAGTCGCGTTTTGATCCTTTGCACACAGCCGAATCAGAGCAAATGCTGCTGAACAGGCTCGGTGGCTGGCTCAGGGAGGCATCACGGCAGGAACACGTGGAAATGGAGCTGGAATTCGCCGGTATTTCCTACCAGGCGGGCATCGAGTCACTGGCTTTAATTGGCACTGCCGCACCGATTTATCAGCAAATTGCCAACAAATTGCGCGCGCTGTTTCGCGCAGAGGACGTACCGGCCATCCAGGTGACGGACCGCATTGCGCGGTTACCCGGTCTTGCTGACATGCTTAAAGCAAGAGTTGGTGGTGAAGTTTTCGTTCTTGAGCCGGGCGCTACGGCGCGTGGCGCACTGGCTCGTTGCAGGGGACATAGCGGTGCGGAAAGCGGCGTCAGCCTGATTCGGAAACTGCCCTGGGACCAGACTGCGGTGGATATCGCACAACACACCAGCGAGCAATCTGCAGCCGGCACGCCGACGCACCTGTTATTCGGCCATACAGCCTACGCTATCGGGAATTCACCGCTCGTTTTGGGGTCAGATGACAGTGATGGTGAGCGAGTTATCGAATTGACCGCGGAGATGCCTGGTGTATCCCGTCGCCACTGTTCATTGAGTCGCAAGAATGGTCAATGCGTGCTTGAGGACCATAGTCGTTACGGTACGTTTCTCAATGGCAATCGAATTGATGGCTCGTCAGTGATGCAGGTTGGAGACTCGCTGCGTATCGGCTCACCCGGATTTGAATTTCAGTTGATTACAACGGACGAGCAAAATGGCTAGAAAACGCCGCCCAATGGAAGTCTTCAGCATGTCATTTCTTGACTGCATGAGCTGTGGATTTGGTGCGGTGATTCTCTTTTTCATGATCATCAACTCGCAAGTCAGACACGATTCCGAAAACCCGCCGGACGAATTGCAAGGCGAGACCACCAAACTTGAATTTGAAATTCTCGATCAGCGCAAAAACATGGTGCTGGCGAAGAATACGATGGAACGCCTGGAAGACGAGAAGGTTACGGCTGAAAAGCAGATTGCCCAGATCATCGCGCTCATCGAAAAACTGAAAAAAGAACTCGCTAAAGAGGATTCGGAAACTCTGGCGAAAATCGAGCGGGTCGAGAAGCTGCAGTCTGATATTGAGTCTCTGGAAGAGGAAAAGAAACGGCTGCTTGCATTGGCGGAAAAAGAAGGCGAAGGAGAGCGTGTCCGGACATTCACGGGCGACGGCGATCGCCAGTATCTGACCGGGCTCAGAGTTGGCGGCGATCGCATCCTGGTCCTGGTCGACGCATCAGCAAGCATGCTGGATCGCAAAATCATTAATATTCTGCGGCGTCGTAACATGTCCGACGAAGTGAAGCTTCGTTCCCTGAAATGGCGCCAGGCCGTTGCCAGTGTTGACTGGCTCTCGGCGCAATTTCCGCCGACCAGTAAATTCCAGATTTACACTTTCAATACGGAGGCCAAGCCCGTATTGGATGGCAGCGAGGGAGTCTGGCTGGAGGTAGGTGAGGGCGAGCAGCTCGATGAAGCGATTCGTATCCTGCGCCGAACGGTGCCAGAGGAAGGCACCAATATGAAGTCGGCGTATGAGGTCATAAACAGCCTGAACCCGCTCCCTGACAACGTCATCATTCTTGTCGACGGGTTGCCGACAATGAATTCACCAGACGCGGCCCGTGGCATGGTGACCGGTGCCGAAAGACTGAAATATCATTATGAAGCGATTGATGTTGTGCCCTCCGGCGTGACTGTAAATATTCTGTTGTATCCAATGGAAGGCGACTATTACGCGTCCATCGCATATTGGCTACTCGCCTATCAAACTGGTGGTGCTTTCATGAGCATCAGCAAGGACTGGCCATAGTCAGCGGTATAAATTATGGCGAAGAGAAAAAACCGAAATATGGAAGCGTTCAGTTTGTCGTTCCTCGACTGCATTTGTTGTGGTTTTGGCGCGATTATTCTGTTGCTCGTTCTCAGTAAAATATATGAGCCGGTTATTCTCGAGAAAACCGAAGAGGATTTGCAGGCGCTGATCGCCCTGTTACAGGAAGAACTTTTCATTATCAGGGGTGAGACGACCGAGATGACACGTGCGCTCGGTCGGGTGCGCATGGATACGTCAGAGACGAAAATGACGCTCACCACTTTGCAGAAAGAGCTCAACAAAATTCAGGGTCAGTTCGAACTGATTGACAGCGACAATCCGGCAATGAACCTGGACGAGGGCGATCTAAAAGCGGCACGTCAGCGACTGTCCGAAGAAATGCAGAGGCTGCGACCATTCCGGCGCGCGGCCGATGATGCTGTTGGCGGCATTCCCGTTGATAGCGAATACATCATATTCGTAATCGATACGTCAGGCAGCATGCAGGCGAAATGGGGCTGGGTCGAACAGAAACTCTCAGAGGTACTCAACGTCTACCCGCAGGTGAAAGGGCTGCAGATCATGAACGACAACGGCAGCTATATGTTCGGACAATTCGGTGGCACGTGGATAGCTGACACGCCGCAAATTCGCCAGGAAATCAGGACACGCATGCGCCAATGGGCACCGTTTAGCGATAGTGACCCCTCAGACGGAATTGTTTTCGCCATCGAGACGTTTTGGTCGCCGGACAAAAAAATCAGTATCTATGTTCTTGGTGACGAGTTCCAGGGAGACACAATGGAACAGGTGCTGCGCCAGATCGACCGAATTAATGTCGAGGACGAGAATGGCGACCGCCGCGTCCGCATTCATGCAATTGGTTTTCCGTATAATTTTTCCGGAACGCCGCCGCGCAGTTCACAGCGTTTCGCCGGCCTCATGCGAGTATTGTGCGATCGCAATGGTGGCACTTTTGTGGCGCTTACCGAGCGAAATCGCTAGTTTCGATCCGAAAGTCCCTCGGGCGTTTGAAGGCGT
>QNFK01000022.1 GCA_003645495.1 Gammaproteobacteria bacterium | reverse complement strand
CGGCGAAGACAATAACTAACAGATGATCGAACAGAAGAATAATTGTTTCCGAGCTCGTGAATATTTATAATAACGTGAATGAAAGATTATTCACGTTTTTGTGAATAGTCAATTTAATTTTATTCTTGTGTAAAAACAGAGTGTTATAGTAATGAGCACATATGTCGTCAAGAGCCTGGAACAGGCGAAACTGTTAACCGACCCTTTCAAATCGAAGCTGCTGGAGCGATTTGCCGGCAAACCGCTTACGACCAAGCAGGTTGCGGATCTGATGGGCGAAAAGGCGCCACGACTGTATCGACACGTGGATGCGTTGTTTGCAGCAGGGCTGCTGGAACTGGTCGAGGAAAAGCCCAAGCGCGGTACGGTCGAGCGCTACCTTCGTACTGTTGCCAGCCGCTTTGAAGTGGATCCGCACCTGTTCGCGAAATCGGATCAGCCCAACGAAGCCGTTGAAATGATGCGGTCGCTCTTTCGCGAAACAGAAGCAGATCTGGTGCACTTTCTTGAGCAGCCTGAGGAGTCGTTCGCAGATCCTGTGGACCGACCACTGATTATGCGCGTGTCGATTAGCGGTAATCGACGCGAAATCGCCAGGTTACGTGACAAACTGGAAGAATGGCTGACGGAATGTCAGGAGTTGGCCGGAAATAGCGAGCAAAGTAAGGATGACCTGGTCTATTCCGGTCTGTTTGCCTTTTATCCGCAGCCAGCGGACAAAAATGCCGATGATGATCAATAGTGGCCTCATGCGAACAAATTCGATTGAATCTATTCGCTCTTTTTCGGGTCTGTAATATAGCTGACCCGTTGTTGGATAACTGATTATGCCCAAAGCCTTCAGGAAGGCATTCAATGTGCTCTGCATCGCCGCAATGTTTACTGCGGTAACTGTCTGGGGGCAGGCAAATGCTCCTGACAAGCAGGCGCCCGCGCGCGCAGCTCGCGAGGCGCCGGGTGAGTTTCAGTTTGTGCGCCTCGCCTATGCACCCAGTCAATATTGTGGAAGAGGATATGGCCGACAGCAAATGTGGCGAACAGACTATCCGGATGCAGATCACCATTTCGTGAGAGGCGTTGATCGGCTGACACGTATAGCGGCTGCCGAGCAGCCGCGCATCCTTACCCCAATGGACAACGACATATATGACTTCCCGTGGATCTACGCCGTGGAAGTCGGTTACTGGGACCTGAACGAAAAGGAAGCGGGCCGGATGCGCGAATACCTGTTGCGCGGTGGTTTTCTGATGGTCGATGATTTTCACGGTAGCTGTGAGTGGAGCGCTTTCGTGGCATCCATGAGCAAAGTATTTCCCGATCGCCCGATCATTGAAATTCCCGAAAGCGACGAAGCGTTTCACGTTATCTACGACCTTGATCAGCGTATTCAGATTCCTTCACGTATGTTTATCTATTCAGGCGTTACCTGGGAGAAGGATGGCTACGAGCCGCACTGGCGCGGCATTTACGACAGCGATGGTCGGCTGATGGTGGCGATCAATTTCAACATGGATATCGGCGACGCCTGGGAGCATGCAGACTGGCCCGACTATCCGGAAAATATGACGGCACTGGCGTACCGGTTCGGCATCAACTATCTCGTTTACGCAATGACACATTAATAGGGTATCCGATTGTTTGAATTCCTGTTCAAGTACCCGCGCGAAGATTATGCGCGCAGTGAGCTGATTTTTGTCGGCCACTGGTCCGCGTGGGTCCTCGTTGTTATTGCGATAATTGCAGTCATCGGCATTTCCGTTTTTCTGTATCGTCGGCACAGCTTCGTTCGCGGCTACCAGCTCGCAGCAATCTGGATGTTGCAGATCGCAATGTTGTCACTTGTGGTTTGGGTGCTGGCGCAGCCGACGTTAAGCACGGAGCGACTGCGCGCCGGCGAAAATACCGTAGCCCTGGTGCTCGATGTTTCGGAAAGTATGGTGTTCGGCGATGCAGAGTCACGATTTCAGCAGGCATTGAGAAGTTTGTCCGGCGTGGTGCAGGCCGATGCCGCACTGAATCTTTCGGTGCGGCATTATGAACTTGGCGAGACTGCAACAGCGGTAACTTCGTTTTTGGAATCACAAGCAACAGCCACGTCGACATCGATTGCGGATTCGCTGGGAATCGTTCTGCGGGAAGCGCGATTCAGCCCGCTGGCGGCGGTTGTTCTGAGTTCCGACGGTGCCGATACGAGCGGTGGGCTGTCCGTGGATGAGCTTGCCGCGATAGCAGCATTTGGCGTACCCGTTCATACGGTTGCAGTAGGGCGGACTGCTATTCCCGAAGATATTGAAATTACGGATATCACGTTGCCGGACAAAGTGCTGCCGGGAAGTACGTTATCCGCGCGCGTCTCTATCAGGCACGATGCGCCGGCGAGCACACAGGTAAAGGTATACGCCGGTGACGATCTGCTGGCGCTGGTGCCGGTTGAATTGCGGGCCGACGCAGGAATCACTACGGCCCGCGTGGAATTCGAGATAGCGGAAGCAGGCCATCATCGTATTCACTTCAGCGTTGATAGCGTTCCGGGTGAAACCGAACTGCGTAATAACTCGCGCTCGACACTTGTAGAGGTGGCCAATCAGAAATACCGGATCCTGTATTTTGAGGGCGAACCACGTTGGGAGTACAAATTCCTGCGTCGTGCGATTGGCAATGATGACGACCTTCAGGTCGTCTCGTTGCTACGCGTCAGCCCGAACAAATTCTACCGGCAAGGCATCGATACACCGGAACAACTGGAAAGCGGTTTTCCCACAACACGGGAAGAATTGTTTGCCTATGACGCACTGATTATTGGCAGCGTCGAGGCAGCGTCACTCTCTGCCGAGCAACAAGTGCTGATTCGTGATTTTGTCAGCGAGCGTGGCGGTAGTTTGTTGATGATTGCCGGACCGAACGGGCTCGGTAACGGCGGCTGGGGACAATCTGAAATTGCAGATGTGCTGCCGCTCAGTCTGCCGCCATCATCGATCCCGTCATTTTTTCGCAAGAAAGCGAGCGTAGAACTGACGCCACAGGGTGCCGATGCGCAGATGTTGCGATTTGCAGATACGCTCGACGCTAACCGTCTGTCGTGGAGCGAATTGCCGAACGTCGCAGATTACCAGGTGACCGGGTCCTTAAAACCGGCGGCAGTAACACTCCTGAACGTAGACACCGATATCGGGCAAATGCCACTACTGGTTACACATCCGTTTGGGCGCGGCCATGCCTGGATACTGGCGTCAGGCGGCACCTGGCGCTGGCAAATGAGTTTGCCGCTGGAAGATCAAAGGCACGAAACATTCTGGCGCCAGTTGTTACGCGCACTCGTTGCGAGTTCGCCGCAAGGTGTATCGCTCACCGCCGGCGGCGGCAGCGGGGATTCGAATATCGTCCTGCGCGCGGAATTTCGCGATGAGGAATTCAGGCCGGTAGACGACATCGGCGTGACCGCGCAGGTTTCTCACGAGGATGGAGAGTCCTGGTCTGTCAATTTGCAGGCAAGCGCCGCGGATCCTGGCGTATTTACCGCTGAAATAGACCCAACTGAATCCGGAACATGGTATTTCGAAGCCGTCGCACATCGTAACGACGAAGCCGTCGCGACCGCCCGGGCCAGCATTCACTATGACTCGGGGCAGGCCGAGTACTTCAACATCCGGCGAGACTCAGCTCAATTGCGGGCACTGTCGGAGGCTACCGGGGGCCAGTACCTGGAGCCGCAGGATCTGGATATGCTGCCTGATTTGCTGCGCTACAGCAGTTCGGGAATTACGGAGCAGGAATACCGTGCAATCTGGGACGCTCCGGCAATATTCATTTTACTGTTGATGTTAAAAGCAGGGGAATGGTTGTTACGTCGTCGCTGGAGCACGATTTGAAACCCTTACTAATTCTTTGCGGACTGATGTCGGTGTTGCTGCCTGCAATTAGCAAGGCGGAACTCTATGTCGTCGTCATCGAAGGACTCGCCGGCGACGGGGTGTACGCCGAACAATTCGCTACACAGGTTGCCGCCGTTACCGAAGCGTCTAAAACACTGACGACTGATAATCGGGTCTATGTTTTTCCGGCGAGATCAGTGACGCGCGAAGATGTACTCGACCACTTCACGACGCTGGGCACACAAATTACTGCGAGCGATCGACTGGCGGTCTATCTTATCGGCCACGGAAGTTATGACGATTACGAATACAAATTTAACATTGCTGGTCCGGACCTGACCGGTGACGATCTTGCACAAGCTTTAAGTGAGCTGCCGGGCGGTAACCAGCTGGTTGTGAATACCAGTAGCGCCAGCGGCGCGCTCGCAGATGCACTAATGAATGATGAGCGCATGCTCATTCTCGCAACACGTAGTGGCGCTGAGCGTCATGCCACAAAGTTTGGCAATTACTTCGCAGCAGCACTCGGCGATCCCGGTGCTGATCTGGACAAGAACCAGGTCATCTCTGCAGGCGAGGCTTATCGTTTCGCTGAAAGGCAAGTCGACGATTATTTTGAGCGTAACGGTCAATTGGCAACCGAACACTCACGTATAGAGGGTGATCGTACTGATCGATTCAGCCTGGCACGGCTCGGTGCCAGCCGCCCGGACAGGGATGATGATGTGCTGGCTGAGCTTATCGCACGTCGTGAAGCTTTAAACGGTCAGTTAGACGAGTTGCGTCTGTCTCGCGACGCTATGTCTGCAGGTGATTACCAGGAGACGCTGTTACAAAAGTTACTGGAACTGGCGCAGACAGAGAACGAAATCGAGGCGCGTGAAGGGGAGCTGGGCCGTGAGAATTAGTCGCGAGGTCGCTCACCACAAAATTCCATCTGCTGCTATCCTGGTTGCGATGCTTATTTACTTGTTCGCGCAATCTGCCGCGAACGCGCGCGACATTCACTATGGGGCCATAGACGATCCACAATTACACCAGTGTGATCAGCAGTACTGGCGTGGTCTCATTCAGGAATCCACAGAGTGTTACAGAGAAATTCTGGCGAGCAATACGACCGCTGCCATCAAGGCAGAGTCCGCCTGGGCGCTCAATGATCTGCAGCAGGCAAACCGCTGGTTTCAACAGGCAATGCGCGAGACACCGGATGACGTCGGTACGCGAACGCGCTGGGGTGATCTGTACGCTGATTCTCACCAGGACGGTGAGGCGATGGACCTTTACAGCGAGGGCCTGGCGCTGGAGCCGAATCATGCATTTGCCAAACTTGGCGCAGCACGTGTATTGGCAGGCGGCTTTGACGATGCCGCCAATATTCTTCTGGAACCGCTTTTGTCCGATGCGACCATAGACGATGGTGTACGCGTTGGCGCCTGGCTCCTGGTAGCACGGGTTGCGCTGGAGAACAGCAATCAAGCAGAAGCGCTGGCTGCGATGGCAACGGCCGAGGAAATAATCAACCGGCATGACTGGCCACCGCTTCAGCTTTACGCCTTGCGTGCCGCAGCAGATCTTCTGCAAAACAAGAGTGAAAGTCGCTGGACTACGCTGTCACTGGAGTACAACCCGCACTTCGGCGACATTTACGCTGTTCCCGCGCACTTCTATGTCATTACACGTCGTTATCGTGATGCGATCGATATGTACCAGAAGGCCGTCGACATAGAGCCTGGCCTGGCCTCAGCCCATGAAGAGCTCGGCGTGAACCTGCTACGCGATAATCAAATGACTCGAGCAAGAAAACACCTGGAAACAGCGCATGAGGTTGATCCATTCAGTCCGATAGCGGTCAATACCTTACGCCTGCTGGATTCCTTCACGAATTTTCGCCTGATCACCGATCCGCAATTAGCGGCTGACAGTGGCGAGGTGCCGATTACCCTGCGTCTGCACAAGGATGAGGCGGACGTGATAGCGCCGTATGCGATCAAGCTGACGCGGGACAGCATCGACGAGTTCACGAGGCGCTATAATTTTGAGTTAAGTGAAGGCGTTGTTATAGAAATGTACCCGGACCACGAAGACTTCGCTGTGCGCACCGCCGGGATGCCGGGCATCGGTATTCTTGGCGCAACTTTTGGCTATGTTGTCGCAATGGATTCACCAACGGCGCGACCAGCAGAGCATTTTCAGTGGGGTACGACGTTGTGGCATGAAATGGCGCATGTCTTTACGCTGGAAGCATCTGACCACCTGGTACCACGCTGGTTCAGCGAGGGTGTCTCCGTTTTCGAGGAATGGCGCAGCGGACCAAACCCGGGTGTGCGCATTCCGATGTCCGTTTACAACGCGATGAAGGACGATCGCTTCTTGCCAATCGCGGGACTTGATGAAGGTTTCGTGCGACCGACATACGATGAGCAGGTTATCGTTTCCTATATGCAGGCGGGGCTGGTTTGCCAGTTCATTGACCAGCGCTATGGCGAGAAAAAACTGAGCGAACTTTTGTATGCATACAAGGATGGCTTGCAGACACCGGAAGCAATTGAGTTAGTTCTGGAAATTTCGCCCGCACAATTTGACCGCGAGTTTGCGGCATTCGTAGCGACAGAGCATGGCGTAATTCTGGACAATCTGGAGGAGTGGCACGAAACGCAAATCGAAATATCACAGCTTATCGATGCCGCTGACTGGCAGGGAACGATTGAATCGGCAAATCGTCTGCTTGAGCTGTTGCCTGTGTATACCGAACCGGATAGTCCGTACCTGGCACTTTCACTCGCTGAAGACGAATTGGGGAACGCCGACGCAGCAACCGCAGCGCTGGAGAACTTCTGGCGAAATGGTGGTTATGACCCGGACTCCCTTAAAGAACTCGGGCGCCGGTTCAGGGAGGATGAGCGAACGGACGACGCGATCGCTGTCTTAATGAGTAGCAACCTCGTTGATCCGTTCGATGAGGATTTGCATGGCATGCTTGGCGAGTTGTTGCTGGTCAGGGGCCGGGCGGAGGAGGCATTGCAGGAATTTACGGTGGCACTGGCGCTTGATCCACATGACAAGGCGGTTGCACATTATCGTCTTGCGACCGCGCACCATGATCTCGGCGATAAGAGCCGGACACAGAATCATCTTCTTCAGGCGCTGGATGTGGCACCCAATTACAGGCCGGCGCAGCGCTTGTTGCTGGAAGTGATGCAGGTAGATGCAACTAATTAATATGAATGTAAAAGACGGATAAAAATATGGCGACAAAAAAGGAAGACGTTTTTGAGACTGATGAAGTGCGCGATCTCATCGGTAATTTTCAGAAGGCGACGAGTGCGCTGCGCACAGAGGTTGGCAAGGTCATTATCGGCCAGGCAGATGTCGTTGAGCATTTGCTCATAACACTGCTTGTGGGCGGACATTGCCTGATCACCGGAATGCCGGGTACCGCTAAAACGCTGCTGGTGCAAACACTGGCAGATGCGCTGGGCCTTACCTTCAAGCGCATCCAGTTCACACCCGACCTGATGCCGACCGATGTGACTGGTACGGACATCATCGAAGAAGACTCGGCAACCGGTCATCGGTCATGGACGTTTGTGAAAGGGCCTGTTTTTACTAACGTTTTGCTGGCAGATGAAATAAACAGAACGCCACCAAAAACGCAGGCGGCCCTGCTTGAAGCTATGCAGGAACGTACCGTTACTGTGCGTGGTGAAAATCATGTACTCGAACCGCCATTTTTCGTGTTGGCGACGCAAAATCCAATTGAGCTGGAGGGCACTTATCCGTTGCCAGAGGCGCAACTGGACCGCTTTCTGTTCAACGTGTTGCTCGATTACCTCAGTGAAGATGATGAGCTCGCGGTCATTGATCGGTTTACCACACGAGTCGACATTCCAGCGGTCTCGCCATGTACCAACGCTGAGGAGATCGTCAAATTTCAGTGGTTAGTGCGCCAGGTGCCGGTTGCGGAATCGGTAAATCGCTATGCGGTCGACCTGGTGCGGGCGACCCGCCCGGGTGATGACAACGCACCCGACGTCGTCAAACGCTATGTCAATTTCGGCGCCAGCGTACGCGCTACCATGTTCTTAAACCTTGCGGCAAAAGCCAGTGCATTACTGGCCGGTCGTTATCACGTAACCCGGGAGGACGTGCGTAACATGGCACTTCCCGTCCTGCGACACAGAGTACTGTGCAACTATTTTGCCGAGTCTGACAAGATGACCGTCGATGATGTGTTGCTGGCGATGCTCGAAAAAGTCGACGGCTAAAATATGTCTGCGCTACAAACCAATCGTTCCACAGCAAGGGACCTGTTACATCCCAAGGTGCTTGCAGGCCTGAAGAATCTTGACCTTGTGGCGCGTTCCGTTGTTGAGGGTGTCATGATCGGACTGCATCGATCACCAGCGTTTGGTTTCAGCCAGGAATTCGCTGAGTATCGAGCCTATAACGAGGGCGATGATCCCCGTTTTATCGACTGGAATGTTTTTGCGCGCACCGAACGCATGTACATCAAGCGTTTCCTTGGCGACACAAACTCACACCTGATGATATTGCTGGATACCAGCGCGTCGATGGGATTCGGTGGGCCGCCAGTCAGTAAATTACGCTATGGAAAATTCCTCGCTGCCAGCCTGGCGTTTCTGGCGGCACGACAACACGATGCCGTTGGTTGCATGATCTTTGACGAGGAGGTCAGAGATTATCGCCCACCCTCTTCACGAGCCGGAAAGCTGCAAGGTGTTTTGCACTGCATCGACGGTGCTGAGGCGACGACTGGTACGAAATTCGACAAGCCGTTTCAAAAGTTTTCGGAACAGATATCGAGACGCGGGTTGGTTGCTGTCATATCTGATTTCTATTGCGATACGGAAACTTTGCTTGCCAGTGTCAGTCCACTCGCGTGGCAGGGTCAGGATGTCGTGCTCTTCCAGGTTCTCGACCAGCAGGAGCTCGATCCGGAGTTCGATAGCAATGTATTGCTCGAAGATCTCGAAACCGGCGAGGCGATCGAAGTTGCGCCACAATTCATGCGCGAAGCCTATCCACAACGCATCCGTGACCACATCGATGCATTACAGAAAGCAGCAATGAGCATTGGCGCAGATCATGTGCTGGTTAACACCAGTGATTCGCTGGACCAGGCGTTGCGTAATTACCTGCTTTTTCGGCAGCGGCGGAAGTAGCGGTGGCTTTGCTAGCTCCATTGTTCCTGTTGGGTGCGCTGGCGATCGGCTTGCCGTTCTGGCTGCATCGCCTGAAGACCCAAAGTTCGGTAAGACAACCGTTCAGTTCGGCAATGTTGCTGGAATCGTCAGAGCAGCAGGTTCATCTGCAAAAAAAGCTCAAATACTTTGTTCTGCTGGCGTTGCGTGTTGCTTTGCTCGTACTACTGGTGCTGGCGTTTGCCAAGCCGGTTTTTTATCACTCACCGGGCGTTCTCGCGGGTGAGGTATCCGGCACGCATCTCATCCTGGTGGATACATCTGTATCCATGAGCCGGGCCGGCGTTTTTTCCCAGGCGATAGGCGCGGCGCGGCGTGCAATTGATGCAGTACCGAACGATGCCTTGTTACAAGTTCTCTCCGCAGACGGTAGTTTGCATCTGGCCAGTGATTTGAGCGGTGAAAAACAGGCACATCGTGCGGCCCTGTCCACTCTTTCAGTCAGCGCATTGCATCTGGATCTTGGAGACATGATGAAGTCGGTAGATCGTCTTGCCGAATCGTTGCCAGCACCTGTCACCCTGCATGTCATTAGCGATTTTCAGGCCAGCGCGATGCCCGTGCGTTTTTCTGACCTGGTGTCATCGAGAATCCCGGAGCTCATTCCGTATGTCGTTGGTACTGGCACACCGTTCAACTGGTCGGTGGAATACGTGCGGGAAACGGCCACAGGGCTGGATGTCGCCTTGTCAGGATATGGTGACCGTGAAAGGGTCGCAGACGTCGAGTTGGTGCTGAATGGTGCAGTCATCGAGTCGCGCGGCCTTAGCGTGACAGGCCCGCAGGTCATACAATTTGCGAAGCCGGAATATGCCGAAGGTGACAACCAGCTTGCGATAAGAATTATTACCGATGATGACCTGCAGGCTGACAACGAACGTTTTCACATTATTGAAAAAACGCCGCCGATCGAGGTGCCGTTAATAACTTACGCCAGCGAAGGATTGCCGGTTACCTATTTGTCAGCCGCGCTGGAGTCGGCGTCTGGTGACGCTTTTGTAGTCCAGACATTAGTGGCGGGACAATTCGATTTGCGTGTTTTGTCCAGATATACATGGGCGGTTGTCGATGACATCAGTTCAGTTGATGCAGAACTCAGTGCGGCGCTGATTGATTTCCTCCAGGGTGGCGGTAGCGTGCTCGCGTTTGCAGGTCAGCGCGCGTTCGAACTTGAGACGCTTCCTGTTAGCGGCCATCGTCACAGCCCGACCAATGTTGATATTGATGGCAACCAGTTTTTGTCTGTCGGACAGGTTGATAGCGGGCATCCGCTCTTGTCGCAGACGGAGGGATGGCATAACGTCAACGTATCCCGCAGCATGCCGGTGGAGGTGCTTGACGGCGATAAGGTCCTCATTCGACTGGAGAATAACGAGCCATTCCTGATCGAACGACGTTTTGGAGAAGGCCGATTGCTGCTGGTTCTCGGTGGCCTTAACAATCGCTGGAACGATTTTCCGGTGCACCCGGTGTTCGTGAGTTTCATTATTGAAACAGCTCGCTACCTGTCAGGAACGCATGATATTTCGAAAATGCATACCGCCGGCGACACATTATCGCTGGCGCAGGTTGGCAGCGTTTCGGGCCAGGTAGTAGACCCGGACGGCAATCGTGTGCTGTCGCTTGCCGATACGACCCGCGAGCAGCAAATAAAATTGAATAAACCAGGCTTTTACACGGTCTACACTACTGAGAAAGAGGTAAGCATTGCCGTCAATATTGATGCGCTGGAGTCGGATCTGCAGACGATATCCCAGGAAGTACTCGATCGCTGGCAGGACGCAACAGCCGGGCAGGATCCCGCTGTTGCTGTCGCAGGTAGCCGGGTGCCCGACCAGGAACCGGTTCCGACTGAACTGTGGCATTGGTTGCTACTGCTCCTCGCGCTGGTGATCATTGGCGAGTCAGTACTCGGTAATACCTACCTGAATCCACGCCGAGCGGAACAAGGATGAATTTCACAGAGAAATTTGATCGTTACCTGAATTTATTCCGGCTGCGCCTGAAGCAACTCCTGCTGGCGCGCGGTGCGGCCGTGTTGGCGATCACCGCACTATTTATCACAATCGTCGCCGTCTCAATTGCCATTCGCAGTGGCTTTCCGGATGGCCAGATTATCATGGCCCGCCTGATTCTGATCGGCACTTTGGCTGCGCTTTTCTACTGGCTTATCGTTCGACCCAATCGAAATCTCGAAACAGATGCTTCTGCAGAAATCGAAATGCGTACACCGGCTTTTCGCGGCCGTGTTGAGACCTATGTCGAGATGCAGGATACCGGTAACCCGATGCGCGAGCTCCTCGCCGAGGACACATTGCGTGTCGCACAGGAACATCCGCCGGAAAAACAGGTTGCGCAAAAAGAATTCACGCTGGCGTTGGCGGCTGCCAGTATCGCTGTTGTGGGTCTGCTCTTTCTCGCACTGGCCGGCCCGGGTAACTATGCCTATGGCGTCAGGCATCTCTGGCTGGGTTGGGCATTCCCGGGTTTACTGCCACCACAAAGTATAGAAGTAATCCCGGGTGACGACGGTATTCGGTTGGGCGGTACAGTACAGGTACGCGCCACAATGCACGGGTTTGCTCCGGGCCAGGCGTGGGTAAACGCCAGTTTTGCTGACGGAGAATGGCAGCGAGTCGAGATGGCAGACGGAGACGAGGAGTTTGAGTTTACGTTCTTCTCCGTGCGCGAGCCGTTGCAATACTATGTT
>QNFK01000021.1 GCA_003645495.1 Gammaproteobacteria bacterium | reverse complement strand
TCAACCGGCATGTTGTCGGCCATAGGGTGACCAACGAAATCCGCCGCAACATCGTGCTCGTCGTAAAAGGTCTTTTCGAATGGCAACAAACACAAAACCTTGTCGACAGCTCTGGCCACTTTGCGCACGCGTTTCTGCCGCCACGCCCACACGGATGGGCTGACATATTGCACAGTCCTGATGCCGCGCTCACGTAACTTGATTTCCAGACCGAGATTGAAATCGGGGGCGTCGATGCCAACAAAAACGTCGGGGGGATTCTCCGACCAGCGCCGCACCAGTGTGCGGCGTAATTTCAGGAGCTTCGGCAGCACTTTGAGTGGCTCGATCAGGCCGAATACGGCCAGCGTTTCCGCATCTTCCCAGGCATCACAGCCTGCTGCCTTCATCATGGGGCCGGCAACACCTTCAAAGGAAATATCCGGACAGCGCTCCTGTAGCGCCTTAATCAGGCCTGCACCGAGCAGATCGCCCGAGGTCTCGCCGGCGACAAGGCCAATCCGCACAACTGCTACCGCAGAATTCCGCGTTCAGAGTTACGCAGAGATTCGAGAAAGATGTCTAACTCCGGTTGATCCGCAGCAAGTCCTTCGATTTCCGTGATTGCTGCAGCAAGCTTCAAACCTTTGCGATACACGATGCGATACGCATTTTTGATATTGCGAATCTGCTCTGTCGAAAAACCGCGGCGTTTCAATCCTTCGCTGTTGATGCCCCTGGGGGATGGCGGCTGACCGGCGATCATCGTATATGCCGGTACATCACGACTGCTGCCAGCATACATTCCCAGGAAACTATGCGCACCGACATTGCAAAACTGATGGGCGCCGGAGAATCCAGCGAATATTGCCCAGTCACCAACATGCACATGTCCTGCCAGCGTGGCATTGTTGGCGAAGATCGTGTGGTCACCTATGTAACAGTCATGAGCGATATGTACGTACGCCATGATCCAGTTGTCGTTACCGATTGACGTCAACCCTTTATCCTGAGTGGTGCCGCGGCTGATCGTCGAGAATTCCCGAATCGTATTGTCGTTGCCAATTTCAAGCCGCGTGGGTTCATCCGCGTATTTCTTATCCTGCGGATCGTCGCCGATCGAGCAGAATTGATAAATGTGATTGTTTTCACCGAGGCGTGTTGGACCATTGACTACTGCATGGCTGTCGATGCGACTGCCGGAACCGATCTCTACATTCTCGCCAATAATCGAATAAGCTCCGACCTGGACATCTTCTGCCAGCACTGCGGAATCTGCAATTAATGCTGTCGGATGAATTTTCAACTTGACCCTCCGGGTGTACAGGTGACATCTGCAGCCACGGCCAATGCACCGCCAACCGTGGCCGTGCATTTGTAAAACCATATACCGCGTTTAACCTTTTCCACATTGATGTCGATCACCAACTGGTCTCCTGCTGAAACGAAGCGGCGAAATCGCGCATTGTTGACACCAGCGAGAACGAACAGCGGCTTCGGATCGACATCGCCCAGCGTGACATGCGACAAGACGCCACCCGCCTGTGCCATTGCTTCTATAATCAGAACGCCCGGCATCACTGGTTTGCCCGGGAAGTGCCCCTGAAAGAACGGTTCGTTTATGGAGACATTCTTCACTGCCGTGATTGACTCACCAGGTTCGCAGGCAGTTATTTTGTCGATAAGCAGGAACGGATAACGATGCGGTAATGTTTCCATTATCTGCATCGCGTCCATCACAATCGCATTATTCGTCATCAGCCTTCTTCTCCAGAACGCGCACCCGGCTTACCAGACTTTCCAGGCGCCTGAATCGTGCCACTTTGCGTTTCCATTCCTTGTCTTTTTCGGCAGAGAAAGTTCCCACGTAGTAACCGGGCTCTTTAACGTCTTTGGTTAACGCCGACTTTCCGCCCACGATTACGTCATCACAAATAATCAGATGGCCGTCGATAGCGACCTGCCCGCCGAACATGCAGCGCTTGCCAATCGTGGTACTGCCCGCGATGCCATTTTGTGCTGCCAGTGCCGAATGTTGTCCAATGCGGACGTTATGCGCCAGGTGCACCATGTTATCGAGCCTGACTCCATCCTCAATTACAGTATCATCAAGCGCCCCGCGATCGATCGTCGAATTGGCACCTATTTCGACGTCATTACCGATAAGCACACGGCCAACCTGTGGCACCTTCACCCAGCCTTTGTCACTTTGCGCGTTGCCAAAGCCGTCCGAACCGATTACTGCGCCAGGATGAATAATGCAGCGCTCACCAATTTCAGCATCCTGAACAATCGTTACATTAGCCAGCAGCCGCGACGCCTTGCCGATCCTGCAGCGAGGTCCGATCACCACGCCTGGCCCGACAAAAACATCCGCCTCGATAGTTACATCGTCTCCTATCGTGCTATGTGCCGACAATTGCACATTCGCGGCAATCGTGGCCGACGGCGAAATTACTGCGGATGCGTGCGTTCCGGCAACGAGGTCCGGCTGCGGATGCAGCAGGCCCGCAATTTTCGCGAATGCCAGGTAGGGGTCTTCAACCAGCAGGGCATTGACCGGACAATCACCTGCGTCGGCTGGCCGCAAAAGGACGGCTGCTGCGGAAGTAGATCGCAGCTGGTCCCGGTACGCTTTGTTTACGAAAAAACTTAGCCCGCCGCTATGCGCATCCGACAAGGTCGCAACACGGGAAACGGTGACCTGCGGATCGCCGACAAGCTCACAACCGAACTCCGCAGCCAATTCCCCCAGGCGAATTGCCGATCGGGCCAATCTGGATCTCCCTTGCACGAAAAACCGGCCCGAAATCGGCCGGCTCACCCTTATTATTTAGCCAGTCAGAAACAAATTACCAGCCGTCTGGAAATTAGCCTGCTTTGGCCGGTCTGAAACTAGTTACCAGCAGCCTGGAAATTAGCTTCCATCGCACGCAACACATTTTCGGTGATGTTGACCGCAGTGCTGGCATACAGCACACCATCACCTACGACCAGGTCGTAGCCGGTCGTTTGCGCGTAATCCTGAACTTCTTTCAGGAGAGAGCGTTGCAAATTGCCGATTTCCTCATTACGACGAAGATTCAGGTCTTCACTGAACTCGGTCTGCAAGCGGGCAACCTCACGTTGCAAGTCGCGCAGGTCTTTCTCTGCATTACGACGCTCGGTTTCGCCCATGACGTCAATATCCCGTTGGACCCGATCACTCATTTCTTTGAATTCCGTTTGTTTCGCGACAATAACTCGTTGCCGCGGCTGGAATTCTTCCTCGAGCGCAGCCATCGCCAACCTTGCCTGTGGCGCCTGCTCCATGAGAGTCGGGATACTTACGACGCCAATTTTCAACTCCTGAGCATGCAGCTGCATGCTCAAAGAAAATAGCAACACGATTCCTGCAATCACCTTAACCAGGTGTGGCTTTACAACATTCATATAAAATCCAATCCTTAAAACGCCTGACCAATGGAGAACTGAAATCTTTCGATCTGATCTCCGTAAAACCTGTCGTTACCCGCAACTTCATTCAAGGGCAACGCATAACTGAAGCGGAACAAGCCGAGCGGCGCCAACCATTGGACGGCTATACCCACCGATGTCCGCAGTTCATTATAATCCGGCTTGTAGGACAACGGGCTACCCAGTTTATCGGTAAAGGCAACTTCGCCGGTATTAAATACATTACCGATATCGTAGAAAATGCTGGCCCGCGCCTGGCTTCTGAACTTCTGCGGCATGGGGATTATAAGCTCTAGTTGGCTGGCAACCAACACATTGCCGCCATATGGATTGCCGAAACTGTCCCGCGGACCCAGCCAGGACTCCTTATAGCCCCGAATCGACTCCGGACCACCGCCAAAAAACTGCTTATATGGCGGGATTGCCGTGGTATCTCCCAGACCCTCGCCATAACCCAGTTCTACGTTCGCCCTGAAGGTCCACTGCTTGTAAATAGGTACGTATTTTGTGAAATTATAGCGCGCCGTATAATACTCAACGTCGCCGATTGGCATAGCGTAGCTGAGAAAAACCTGCTGCCGCGAGCCCCGATCGGCGAATAATGCCCTGTTTCTGCTGTCGAATGTCCAACCGACGATCAATTCGTAGGCATGAAACTGGGTGCCAAAAAACACGTTACCAGCATTGATATCCGTCAGGAACGTGTTGCCATTGTTAGCGACCCATTGCTGTGACTGCTGCGTACTGTTGGTCGATGAAAGCAACTCGGCATTGTTGAATGAAAGGCCGACGCTCATCCTTTGGTATACAGTAAGCGGTAATCCGTATTCCAGCGTGGCACCATAGCTGGTCGTCGAAAAATCGGATGACGCCGACGTAAATTGAGTTATGTCGCGAAAATTCACACCCATAGTGCGGCTGACGCCGTTTTTCGTGACATACGGATCCGTGTGTGCAAGAGAATAAGCGGTCGAGAAGCGGCCGGTATTCGCATTCAATGCGACCCTGTCGCCGGTACCGAGAAAGTTTGTATGCACGATACTGCCGTTAAGCATGAGTTTTTGCGCATCGGAATAGCCCAGGCCACCACTGAACTGACCTGGCATGCGATATTCAATGTTAAAATCAACATCGACCATGTCGGGGCTGCCAGCAACCGCACGGGAATCTGTTTCCACCTTTTCTATATAGGGAAGTCGCTGCAAGCGAATTTTTGAACGATCGACGAGGCGGTTGGACAGATAGGCACCTTCGGTCTGGCGCATTTCCCGCCGCAACACTTCATCATCAACTTCGTCAACACCGTTGAAATTTATGCGGCGCACATAAACGCGGCTGGCCGGGTTAATAAAGAACGTAACCGCAACTTCTTTCTTTTCGTGATCAAGTTCCGGAACCGGCTCAATATCGGCATTGGCGTAACCCTCTTCACCCATGCGAAAACCCATGAATTCGGCGGATTGCGTCAGCTGTTGCAGGTTAAAGGTATCACCCGGCATAGAGATGACCATTCCCCGCAGCACTTCCTCCGGAATAACCATCTTGCCGACGAGTTTGACTTCCGAAATAGTATATTTTTCACCTTCGTGAACACTGATCGTTACATAGATGTCCTTGCGGTTCGGTGAGATCGCAACCTGTGTGGAGTCAACGCGAAAATCTGCGTAACCACGGTCCATATAGAAAGAGCGCAGTTTTTCGAGATCGCCCTCCAGAGACTCTTTGGCGTAGCGATCATCCTGGCGGAACCATGACAGCCAGTTTGCTGTATCCAGCGCAAAGCCGCCGCGGACTTCTTCTTCCGGAAAACTGTCATTGCCTATGATGTTGACCTGACGAATTTTCGCCCGATCACCTTCCTTCACATTAATGAAGATACTGACGGTATTGTTTGGTCGGTCAGTCACGGATGTATCAACCGATACAGCGTATTTTCCCCTGTCGTAATATTGCTCTTTCAGAAACTGCTGCACATTGTCGAGTACCGATCGGTCAAAGGTCCGTCCCCTGGCAAGCCCCACACCGCGCAAGGACTCCATAAGATCTTCCGTCTTTATGTCCTTGTTGCCGTCGATCGTGAAGCTGTCGATGGATGGTCGCTCCCGCACCACAATGATCAGAGTATTTTCTTCTCGGCGCACCTCTATTTCGTCGAATAGCGCCTGATTGTACAAAGCTCTTATTGCTTCCTGAATCCTGACCTGATCGATCGTATCTCCGACATTGATCGGCAGGTAATTGAAAACGGTACCTTCCGAGATTCTTTGCAAGCCCTCTACCCGCATATCACGCACCGTAAAGTCATCCTGCGCGTATCCTGATAACGGCACCATCAGCATCACGCATACACAAACGACAATACCCAGTGTCTTCCTGAGTGTTTGCGAAACGTGATTCATGAACCCTGAAATCCGTTCAGTTGTTTTTGCAAAGCGGGCATCTAACTTAGTATCCGTGCAATATCATTGTAAAAAGCAAAACTCATCAGCAACAGCAACGCGACAACTCCGACTTGCTGGCCGATCAGCTGCGCGTGTTGCGACAACGGGCTGCCCTTGAGCCCCTCTATGACGTGGTAAACAATTTGCCCACCATCAAGTACGGGGATTGGCAGGAGATTTAATACGCCGAGGCTGATACTTATCATCGCCAGGAGTTTGAGAAATGCGTTAAGCCCTGCCACGGCAGCGCTGCCGGCGTACTGTGCAATATTTATGGGCCCGCTAATATTCTTGATTGAGACCTCGCCCGTGATCATCCGTCCTAACATGCGCACGGTAAATCCTGTCGATGCCCAGGTTTTTTGCACGGACTCACCGATCGCTGTCCATGGCCCGTATTTTCGCACGTACCAGTAGTCCTGTGCTGCTGCACCAATGCCGACATCAAGAAAGCCCGAGGTCACGCCGTCCTGATCCCGTGAACCGATTGTCAGATCCAGCGTTTGTGGCTCGCCGTTTCGTACCAGCTCAATTGATACTTTTTCATGGGGTCGTGCAGAGACAATACGCTGCAAATCGCGGAAACTTTTCACGTCTTCGCCGGCGATCGCCGTAATCCGATCCTGCTCGATGATGCCACCGGCATGGGCGGCGCCGTCTTCACCAACCGTTTCGATGACAGCAGGTGGTTGCCAGGGCTCGAAACCCAGACCCTCGAACAACAAGCCAGGCTCAGTAAGTCGGCTCGCGTCGTCACCAACATCGATGGTCGTACTGCGCACCCAGCCATCGACGCCTTCAAGTTCAAATTCCACGCGCCCGTCACTCAGAATTTCATCGAGCAAAGTAACCAGGGCAGTTTCCCAGTCGGCGGCTTCTGTGTCGCCGACTTTCAGTATGCGATCGCCAAATTCCAGGCCGGCGTCCGCCGCATACGAAGCTGGCGTGACGACACCGACTGCCGGCTTCATAGTGGGTACACCGTTTATGAAGAGCGCCCAGTAAGCGACGAAAGCGAACAGGAAGTTGAACGCCGGACCAGCAAGTGAAACTGCAATACGACTCAGAACCGGTCGCTCGTTGAATGCCCGACCTTTATCTGCCGGATCCACGGGTTCATCACTATCCTCTCGCTCACCCAAAAACTTGACGTATCCACCGAGCGGAATAGCCGAAATACAGTACTCAGTCTTGTCCTCGCCGGCTACGCGGGTCCATAGCGGTTTGCCAAAACCGATAGAGAAGCGCAGCACCTTCATGCCGCACCAGCGACCGACGATGTAATGGCCAAATTCATGGATTGCGACCAGCACACTGATCGCCACGATAAATGCCAGCAAACTGATGAGAGCACTTAGCATTGCAGAGACAATTCCCCTATATTTTTCATGAACTTAACTAGTGACCGGTCAGCCACTCTTAAGCCCGATTGTACGCCGGTCCCAGTACTCAGACTAGCTGAATGAGACGCAGTTCCCGTGAAGACTAGGCGCACCACGATGAACCCTGACTGAACGACACCCGCCATCATCTCACCCCGATCCAGGTGAGCCCCAGGGCGAACAGCGGCGCGGCGGCTGTAACGCTGTCTATTCTGTCGAGCAGACCGCCATGGCCCGGAAACAATGTGCCACTGTCTTTGACGCCTGCGCTGCGTTTGAACATGCTGACGGTCAAATCACCGACTATTGAAAGCATCGCAACAGCGAGGCAGAACGGCACCAACACGGAAATCTCAATCTGCAGATAATTGCTGCCGACCGCCGCGAGCAACAGCACAGCGCAAAGCCCGCCGAGGACTCCTTCCCAGGTCTTGCCGGGACTAATCTTCGGTGCCAGTTTGACTCTGCCAAAGCCCCGGCCGACAAAATACGCACCAATATCGGCCACCCAGACAATGAAAAGAGCAAATAGCAGCAAATCAGGTGAATTGTTATATAAGACGTCAAGTGCGAGCCATGCCGGCACCATTACCAGCGCTCCGCAAATCCAGGAAACGGCTTTCGGGATGGGTGTTGGAAACATGAACATCCAGGTCAGGGCGATAAACCACCAGACAAGCGCAGCCTTGAGAACCGTATCGACCAGCTGTTCATTCGGCAAGTTGATGGCCAGTATGCCGATCAGCACGCCGATGAAAGCGACATAGCCGAGTCGTGGCAGTGTCTGTGCTCCCTTGAAAAGGAAACCGCCCCATTCCCATGCGGCGGTGAGGATTAATATTGCTATAAAGACCCTGGCGGCGATTACGGGCAGCACGAACAATACAATCGCCAGAACGATTAGTGCCACCAGTGCAGTAAGAATTCGTTTCCTTAGCATGTTCAGGCAACCCCAACCTGTTCGCCGGTATGGCCGTAACGGCGTTGTCGGGAACTGAAATACGACAAAGCCTCATCAAAATGACGTTCTGAAAAATCCGGCCAGAGGCAATCGCAAAACCACAATTCTGCGTAAGCAAGATTCCATAACAGGAAGTTGCTGATGCGTTGCTCGCCGCCCGTCCTGATCAATAAATCGGGATCCGGCTTGCCGGCAAGCGCCAATTCCCCTGCCAGGCATTCGTCATCGATATCGGCCAGCGCCAGTTCATCGGCGGCAACCCTGGAGGCGATTTTTTTGCTGGCTGCCACGATGTCCCAACGCCCCCCATAGGCAACCGCGATAATCAGGTTCAGGCCCGAATTATCTTTGGTCTTCTCTTCCGCTAATGTGATTTTTTGCACTAGACCCTGTTGCAGTTCGTCGCGCGCGCCAATAAAAGAGAGTCTTACATTATTACGATGCAGGTCATCGACCTCTCGTTGCAGCGCGTCCAGAAAAAGATTCATCAGGCGACTAACTTCTTCTTTCGGCCGACGCCAGTTCTCGCTGCTGAAAGCAAACAAAGTCAGGTAGGAAACACCTCGTTTTGCGGCAACTTCGACAATCCTCCGTACGGCTTTCACGCCTGAACGATGTCCTGCGTGTCGCGGCATTGTCCGCGCTTTCGCCCAACGGCCATTACCATCCATGATCACTGCAATGTGAACAGGTACTGCCGGCTGCGATCCGCTTGCAGATTCTATTTTTGAGTCATCCACCGTCTGCATCAGCTGAATCAGATTTCCATCAACTCGCTTTCTTTCGTAGCGAGCACTGCGTCGATTGACGCGATGTGTTTATCCGTAATCAGCTGCACTTCGTCATGGGCCCGATGCTCTTCATCTTCCCCAATCATCTTTTCTTTCAGGAGGTCCTTGATGTCCGATAGTGCGTCGCGACGAATATTGCGAATTGCGATACGCCCGCCTTCTGCCTCGTGACGAACGAGTTTGATCATATCCTTGCGTCGTTCCTCGGTCAGCGGTGGCAACGGCACACGAATGGTGGTTCCGGCAGTTACCGGGTTGAGGCCAAGATCAGACTTCATGATGGCCTTCTCGATCGGTTGCACCATGGTTTTTTCCCATGGGGACACTGCCAGGGTTCGCGAATCGTCGACATTGACGTTCGCGACCTGGTTCAGCGGAACCTGGCTACCATAGTATTCGACAGTAATGTGATCGAGCAGGCTGGTATGCGCGCGACCCGTTCGAAGTTTTGTTAACGACTGCTGTAACGATGAAATGCTCTTATCCATGCGTTCACTGGCGTCTTTCTTGATTTCATCTATCACGCTACAAGTCCTCTCGTCCTATGCCCTCGGCGTTGATTCAGGCAGTGACCAACGTACCAACATCTGCATCTGTCATTGCACGCACCAGTGTATCTTTTTCTGTCATGCTGAAAATACGCAACGGCAAATCATTGTCACGACACATGACAATAGCTGTCGCATCCATGACATTCAGTTTATCAACCAGCACCTTGTCAAAGGACACGGTATCGAACAGGGAAGCCTCCGAATTGAGCATAGGATCCGAATCGTAGACGCCACTAACTTTGGTCGCCTTCAGCAACACGTCCGCGCCGATCTCGATCGCTCGTAAACTCGCGGCGCTGTCTGTCGTGAAAAACGGGTTGCCGGTGCCAGCTGCCAAAATAACCACCCGGCCTTTCTCCAGGTGTCTTACTGCGCGCCGCCTTATGTAGTCCTCGCAGACCTCATGTATCTGGATCGCAGACATCACCCGGGCATAGACATCCAGTGATTCGAGTGCGTCCTGAATTGCCAGCGCATTCATAACGGTAGCCAGCATGCCCATGTAGTCACCGGTTACCCGGTCCATACCAGCCCTGGCCAGTCCGGCGCCGCGAAAAATATTGCCGCCACCAATGACGATAGCCACTTCGATGCCAAGTTTCTGTACTGCCGCTATTTCCGCAGCAATCCGTTGTATGACGTCAGGTTCAATGCCGTAGTCCAGTTCACCCATTAGCGCCTCGCCACTGAGTTTCAGTAGCACACGACGGTACAGAACCGGAGCTTCGCTCATTACTCTTTCCTTTCCCTATGCGTCAAAACCTGGATCCTGCCTTGCGTCGTTGCCACAACCCGGCGGATTCCTAGCCCTCACTAATTTGCTTCATCACTTCTTCTGCAAAATTCTCTTCTTTCTTTTCGATACCTTCACCAACTTCGTAACGGACAAAGCTGGTAACGCTGGCATCTGCATCCTTGAGTAATTTGGCAACGGTCACATCGGGATCCTTAACAAATGGCTGGCCCAACAATGTGACTTCTTTAAGAAACTTGGCCACGCGACCAGTTACCATTTTTTCAACGATCTCCGGTGGTTTACCGGACTCAGCAGCCTGCTCCGAGAAAATTCGTCGCTCACGCTCCAGAGTTTCAGCGGGCACGCCATCGGCGTCGATACATACGGGGTTAGTCGCAGCGATATGCATTGCAATGTCGCGTGCAATATCTGCATCGCCACCCTGCAATGAAACGAGAGCAGCGATCCTGGCGCCGTGTGTATAGCTGCCAAGATTGTCTGCCGCCTGCAGTCGCGCAAATCGTCGCAGTGAAATATTCTCACCGACTTTCGCCACCAACTCCGTTCGTGCTGCTTCGACCTGACGACCATCCGCCAAACTCGCCGCGTTCAAACTCTCAACGTCGTTGGCGTCGCCAGCTAATGCCGCAGCGGCAACCGCCTGTGCAAACTCGATGAAATTCTCATCCTTTGCGACAAAATCCGTTTCCGAATTTATCTCGGTTATTACCGCGTTTTTGCCGTTGGCTGCTATAACCACAAGACCGTCCGCAGCGATGCGACCCGATTTTTTGTCTGCCTTGGCCTGGCCGGATTTGCGCAGCAGTTCAACTGCCTCATCCATGCGGCCACCGGTCTCTACCAGAGCCCTTTTACACTCCATCATGCCAGCACCTGTGCGCTCGCGGAGCTCTTTAACCATTGATGCGCTAATTGACATCACTCATATCCTCTTCGGGAATTCTCTCCCGCTTAAATCATTGTATTCGTTGCAGAAAATTGCATTGGCCGATTCAATCAGCCTCAATCCTCTTTCTTGGCAGCAGCTTTTTTCGCTGTTTTCTTGGTTGCCGCCTTTTTAGTTGCAGTCTTTTTAGTCGCAGCTTTTTTCGCTGCGGGCTTCTTCGCCGCCGCTTTCATGGCTACCTTCTTCGCCGCCGGTTCCTCGTCGGCCTTAGCCTCATCTTTCTTGTCCGCGGACTCTTCTTCCGCTGCCTTTTCTGCAGGCTTTGACTCAGTTACGTCAGCGGCATCAGCATCGACAGTCTTTTCATCAGGCTTTGCCTCCGCGGTGTCGGCTGCTTCGGTAGCAACTGCCTTTTCTGCAGGCTTTGCTTCTGCGGTTTCGACCGGAGTCGGCGTTTCTGTGGCAGTTTCTTCAACTGCAGCAGCTACCTTCTCTTCTGGTTGCGCATCGTCAGCTTTCGCTTCCACGACTGCTTCCGCGGCTTGTTTGGTTACGTCGGCCTTACTCTTGACCGTCGCTTTCTTCACTGGCCTGCGGGCAGTCTTCTTCTTGCCACTGGAGCGCTTCGGCTTACCGTCTTTATCCAGCTCGACGAACTCGTCATCGCCAAGGGTTACTTCCGGCAGCGAGGCCTTACC
>QNFK01000020.1 GCA_003645495.1 Gammaproteobacteria bacterium | reverse complement strand
CCGCGAAGCACGAACCGGCCTCTGGGAGAAATTCGATCCGCAACAGCTGGCAACACCCGAGGCATTTCAAAACGATCCCGCACTGATCTGGCGCTGGTATCGCTGGCGTCGCGAACTGGTTGCCCGGGCGGAACCAAACCCGGGTCACCTTGCGCTCGTCGAACTTGCCAGGATGGTGCCAAAGCTAACGCTGATCACACAAAACGTTGACGGCCTGCATCAGCGCGCTGGCAGCAGCAACGTAATCGAATTTCACGGCAATCTGTTCGCTAATCGATGCTTTGTTGAGGGTTGCGTCGTGACCGATGCTGATATGAGCACCGACGTACCCCTCTGTCCCGGCTGTGGCGGCATGCTGCGGCCCGGTGTCGTCTGGTTTGGTGAAGCAATTCCAGGCGATGCGTTGCAGGCTGCAGATACTGCGGCAAGCAGTTGCGATGTATTTCTCTCGATAGGAACCTCATCGCTGGTCTGGCCAGCGGCCGGGCTCGCGAAGATTGCTCAGCAACAAGGAGCAAACGTGATCGAGATCAACCTGGACGCCACGCCATTGACAGACAACAGCCATTTCGCCCTTAGTGGAAAATCCGGAGTAGTTTTGCCGGAACTGGTAAACTGCCTGGCCGTGTAACTTTCAGTGAACTCATGATCTTCAAACGCAAAAATACTGCCCCTGCTACCGACAAGCCGCTTTGGGTACGCATCGCGACCTATTCCGGAGTGGTGTTACTCGTCTTCATGCTCGGCTTGGGCTGGTACTGGTCCCGCACACCGGATGTATTCTGGGTTAATCAGAAAGCGGATGGCGATCGGGTCGTCACTGGCTATGCAACAACCGATACCCTGATGCGCGTGGCTTCAACCATGCTCGATAAGCCTGGCGGTTATCTGAGCAACGATGTCATGCCGCCGAGCGTTTTTCTCGACAACATTCCCAATTGGGAAGTGGGTGTCCTGCAGCAGGTTCGGGATCTGGCACGGGTCATGCGTAATGATTACAGCAGGAGCCAGTCGCAATCCAGCGAAGATCCCGATTTGGCGGATGCTGAGCCACGGTTTTTCATCGACCACCAGAAGTGGATGTTCCCAAGAGCGGAAACTGAATATCGAAACGCCATTAACGGATTTGCAAGCTATCGGGATCGTCTGTCTGGCATCGGGGAATCGGAAGCGCAGTTTTTCGCCCGGGCAGATAACTTGCGCGAATGGCTGTCACAGGTAGAAAAACGTCTTGGCAGCATAACCAGAAGACTTGGCAACAGCGTGGCGACCAGTGTTGTCAACACCGACCTTGCAGGAGACCGGGCTGCAACTGCCAACACAGCACAACGCGACATCGTTGATGCAAAGACTTCCTGGTTCGAAATCGATGACATATTTTTTGAAGCTCGTGGAACATCCTGGGCACTGGTGCACTTTTTCCGCGCCGCACAATTTGATTTTGCGGATGTCCTCGCCGATAAAAATGCCGAGGCGAGCGTGCGGCAGATCATCAAGGAACTGGAAGCGAGTCTGGCACCGCTGCGATCGCCGATGATTATGAACGGCGGCGGCTTTGGTCTCTTCGCAAATCACTCATTGGTCATGGCAAACTACATGGCACGCGCAAATGCGGCTGTGATTAATCTTCGTGAATTGCTGGATCAGGGGTGATAAAACACGTTAAGTAAGTTAGATAACTTATTGTTTTATCACTAATATAGTCCGAGCCAGGTCGGCACTTGTCGCCACGACTCCGTCAATTTGCGATCCAGTTCGCGATACTCCGGTTCGTAACTTGCGACCAGCCGCCAAAACCGTTTTGAGTGATTCATGTGCCTGCCGTGGCAAAGCTCATGAATCATCAGGTACCGGGTCAGATCCGGCGTCAGAAACAACAGGCACAGGTTGATGCTAATCGTGCCAGTCGAGCTGCGACTGCCCCAGCACGTGCGTTGTGCGCGGACCTGTATCTTTTTAAATGGTGCCTCCGTAAGCACCGACAAGGCACGTAGACGCGGTTCGAACTCTCTTCTGGCGGTTGTTGACAGCCAACGCCGCAGAGCCTTGACGCAGAGCTTGTCGCTTCTTGTTTGTCCCGTCAGTGTGAGTACGCCACCCGCGTAGTGGTAGCGAATCGATTTAGTATCCGCCACGAATTTGTAGCGAACGCGAACCACCTGATCGATCGTGGGCAGATGAATAACATCAGGAAGTGCAAAGAGTTCCGGTTCGTGCTCCGCAGCAAATGCGTCCCTGGAACGTTCAATCCACGCACGGTTTTCCTCTACAAACGCACGCACGTCCCTGGCCCGGGTTCGTCGTGGCACAACAACTTCCACCCTGCCCCGCGGGAAAACCTTGATGGACAGCCGTTTCGCCCTGGCGCTTTCACGCACAGAAAAGCCCGACACCTGGCCGGGCTCTTCGGGTTCCGCCGAGAACAGCGGTAATTGACGGCTTGCGCGTTGCACAGCGGGATATTAACCCGAATATTGCGTCGCTACTAAATTCCTTCCGCTACACGTTACTCTTACGGGCGCTCGCCGCTGAATCGGACCGCATCATCCATGCTCATTACGCCGGATACTCCACCAACTTCTGCACTGTCGCTGATGAACAATTCGACCTTTCGCTCGAGGACGATGGTGCCGAGGACTTTGCATCCCGGACCAATGATGATTCTTGGCTCACGGTTCTTGCTGTTGTTCCAGCCACCCGGTTTCTCAACATTAATATCGCCGCGCACAACAGCCCCTTCAGACAAGGTGACGTCGCCATTTACCGTTGATATATCACGTCCCACTTCGGCACCCTCAAGCCTGATTTCGCCGTTCACGTTACTGACTTCGTGCGCTACTTTGGTGCCATTTCCCAGCGAAATCTTGCCGTTCACGACAGTGACTTCCCCGTCAACAGTCACGTTTTCACCAAGACGAATAGATCCATTGACGCTTCCCACATCCTCAGCCGACACACCTGAAGCAAGGCGGATACTGCCGTTTACTGTCTCTACGTCTTCAACCTTGGTGTTCTCGTCGACCCGAATTGTGCCGTTTACCGTATCCAGTGAGCCATCGATGGTCGAATCTGCGCCAACTGTGATGCTGCCATTTACCGTCGAATGCCCGTCTGTCTGCATCCCATCTCCAATGGTGATGCTCCGGTTCATATTTGCGGCAAAAACCGGAAACATCATCAGTAACGACAGCAGGCCTGCACTCAACGACGCCAATTTTCGTGTATTCAACATTATTCGGTCCTCATGGAAGATCTTTGTGTGATTTATACTGTTTCGATACCGCCAACGGGCAAATGGTTGCAACCAGCGGCCTGGAACGGCACCTTTCGCACCTAAATTTAGTCTCTGTCTATGCCTTGCCAGCAGCACAGGGTAACCTTACGCTCCTCGCAGCAAATCGAAGAATTATCCCTATGCCGGTAGCGCTAGAGGCCCGCAAGCTCGTCAAACAATATCCCGGGGTACTCGCAGTTGACGAGGTTTCGTTCCAGGTAGAGGAAGGAACCTGTTTCGGGCTGCTCGGACCGAATGGCGCCGGCAAAACGACGACCGTTGAAATCATGGAAGGCGTGACACCAGCGACTTCCGGTGAGGTGTATTACTACGGCAGTCTGGCGGGCCAGAAATTTCGCCAGGAATCCGGAATCCAGTTCCCGAGTACAGCGTTGCAGGATCATATTACGGTCAAAGAAACGCTGAACATGTTCCACAGTTTGTATGAGCGCAAGGGTGATCTTGGGAAAATCATTGCAGAGTGTTCACTTGGAGAATTGCTGGACCGGGATAATCGCAAACTCTCAGGCGGTCAGCGGCAACGCCTCCTGCTAGCAGTCGCGCTGGTCAATCGGCCACGAGTGGTTTTTCTCGATGAACCAACGACCGGGCTCGATCCGCAGGCGAGACGAAATTTCTGGGACCTTGTGAAGCGCATCCGAGCGGATGGTACGACGATTATTCTGACGACGCATTACATGGAGGAAGCCGAGATCCTCTGCGATTACATTGCAATTATGGATAGCGGCAAGATTATTTCGCAGGGCAACCCGGAGGCGCTACTGCACGAGCATTACCAAAACGTCATCATCGAATTGCCAATTGACGACTTCAGCGGTGACCTGAGTGGACTGAAGCATCGCGTTCTTGAAACCCAGGGAGTCATCGAAATCGAAACGAATGATGTCAACGCGAGTTTGCGCGATCTTGCTGCACATTCGACCGGCCTGAATCGAATGAAAATTCGCCAACCGAACCTGGAAGACCTGTTTCTTGACCTTACCGGGCATTCATTGCGGACGTGACATGCTGAACAGAATTTACGCCATTTTCCGCGCACGAAATCTCGAGTTCATACGCGATCGCGGTTCGATGAGCTGGAACATAATTCTGCCGGTCGCACTGATGTTTGGTCTGTCATTTATTTTCGGTGCGGACCGCGCTGAATATACCGTTGGCGTATTGCAGTCGGGAACAGAGATCGACGCGAGTGCGCACCCGTTTCTGGAGACTCGCTACATTCAGTTTGTCGTAGTTAACGACGAGGCCGACGGGTTTCGCAGAGTTGCCCGTCACCAACTTGATCTTCTGATGCAAATAGAGGGTCAGCAACGGTATTGGGTCAACCCCGATTCTCCCAAAGGCTATTTCGCAGAACTGGCGTTACTGCAGGCAGATGCGGATGCTGGTGGTGATATAACCAAGGAACAGATTTCGGGCGAGCCAGTTCGCTATGTTGACTGGGTATTGCCCGGAATTCTCGGCATGAATATGATGTTTAGCTGCCTTTTCGGCGTGGGCTATGTTGTCGTGCGCTACCGAAAGAACGGCTTTCTGAAACGCTTGCGCGCTACGCCACTGCGTGCAATCGAATTCGTGATTGCGCAGGTTGCGTCGCGGTTGGTGCTGGTGACGCTGATCACTTCATTCGTCTTTGCCGGAACGAAATATTTCCTTGATACACGCATGGACGGCAGTTACATCACACTCTTTATCGTTCTTGTTGTTGGCGCCGTGTCCTTGATTTCGATGGGATTGATGATTGCCGCACGCGTCACCAGCGAGGAGCTTGCCGGTGGCCTTTTGAATATGGTTACGTGGCCAATGATGATGTTATCCGGCGTCTGGTTCTCTCTCGAAGCTGCCAACGATGCTGTACGCAATATCGCGAAGGTATTTCCGTTGACCCATATTCTCGATTCGGCGCGAGCCGTAATGCTTGATGGAGCGAATCTGGCCGCGATCGCCCCGCAATTAATCGCGTTGTTGGCAATGACTGCGGTATTCCTGGTGATTGGCGCTGTCATTTTTCGCTGGCACCCGAACTAGAAAGATAATTAGTGAGCAAAATTCCCGACTTAATCGATATTGGTGCAAACCTGACTCACGACACTTTTGACGTTGATCGGGATGACGTGATTCGGCGCGCTGCAGATGCCGGTGTCAATCGCTTGATTATTACCGGCGGCAGCGAACAAGGTAGTCGCGATGCCCTGCAACTGGCTGAAAAATACCCTGGCCAGATGTATGCGACCGCCGGCGTACACCCGCATCACGCCAGCGACTATTCTGATTCAGTGCATCAGACACTCACCGAACTACTCGGTCACAACGCCGTCGTCGCAGTCGGCGAATGCGGGCTCGACTATTTCCGAAATTTTTCTCCGGTGGCGGCGCAACGAGATGCGTTTCAGCGTCAGCTGGAACTGGCAGAGAAGTCCGGTTTGCCCGTGTTCCTGCATCAACGAGATGCCCACGATGATTTTATTGAGATACTGCAACCAATGCTGCCAAAGATGTCACGTGCCGTAGCGCACTGCTTCACCGGTGGTGAGAAAGAGTTGCGTGAGTACATCGACATGGGTCTTTACATTGGCATAACGGGCTGGATCTGCGACGAGCGTCGCGGTGCACACCTGCAGGAAATAGTTGGTTTGATTCCTGACGATCGTTTGATGCTGGAAACAGATGCGCCCTACCTGCTTCCCAGGAGCCTGTCGCCACGACCGAAATCGCGGCGTAATGAGCCACATAATTTACGTGAGGTGTTGCGCGTCGTTGCTGGGTCCATGGGGCGAAGTGAGGAAGATATTGCGCGGATCACGCGGGAGAATGCGGAACGGTTTTTTGGTATTGGTGTCTAGGGTCTTCATTACGTAAGTCAGCTCTATTCGCGGCTAAAGCCGCTCCTACGGTTTGTGCCAATCTGTGGGAGCGGCTGTCTATATTCTTGTACTTCTGTTGCAGTGCATAATTGAGCACGAAAGTTAAGACGCCGCGAATGCTCAACACCACTACCGAAACATTGTTTTCAAACTATTCTCTGGCCGAGAACCACGACAAAACTACTTCGGCACCAACGCCACAACCCTCGCCGGCCCCCCAGACCCCCCACCAATCTTCATCGGCAGCGCAAGAATAGTCGCACCAGTCGCAGGCAGCTGATCCAGATTGGTCAGATTCTCGAGATTAACCACACCCGCCGCGGCCGCAATTCGATGGGCGATAAAATCCTGCGACGGACCATAATCAATTGAGGCCGAGTCAACGCCCAGCACCGCTACACGTCGGTCTTCCGCCAGGAGCCTGACCGCCTCCGCACCAAATCCCGGGAATTCAAGATTGCTGGCATCGCCCGGTTTGTCGTCGCCAAGGTAACCATTGGCGTCGGGCCAGTATTCGCTCCACCCCGTTCTTAAAAGCACAATTGTCCCCTGGGAAATTTCGCCATGTTGTGCCTCGAACCTGCGCACATCTGCCACACTCAGGCGATAATTTCGATCCGCCGCAGCCTGTACACTAACGTCGATTACGATTGCCGGGGCAATCAGGTTTTCCAATGGGATTTGTTCCGTCGAGGCGCCATCCTCTGCAAAATGCAGCGGCGCATCCAGATGCGTGCCACCGTGTTCCGGCGTGCAAACCGTATAAGCCGAATAAAAATATCCGCTTTCCACGTCGCCAAAACTCAGCTCCGTCTTTTCAAATGCAGAGGGAGATGTCGGCCAGTACAGGGTGTTCTTGTCATAGGTATGACTAAGGTCGACGAGTTGATAGGCATCCAGATCCAGCGCAAATACCGGACTGCAAAGAAACGAGACAAGGACGCTTATAAAAACACGATTTCGCATTTGATCTTCCCGGAATAATACGTTGTCAGATTAACGGGTCACAGGCCCCGCACATTGTTCAGAACTGTGCGTCGCTGCTTTTTGCCCTGGCCTGAATAAGTTCCCAGTGTGGCATGAACGCCTCGATCTTGAATTTAGCTGCCGCCTTGTTCTTTTCTCCGAACTCTTCAATCAGCTCATCAATGTCGCAGACCAGGCCCGGGGTGCCCTTGGTAAATTCAGCGCCGTCGAGAAATACGATACGACCGGCAACCGGTACTTGCCGGACGATTTGTCGTACCGCTGCAATGCGATCATACAAGGCCGGCTGTGGATTGTTGAACGTGTAGCGATGATCATCGCTGATAACCGTCCAGTCCTGCATCTTGTCGCTGCCAAATACTGCGCCGTTGACGTCTTTGACATCGACGATGAGGAGTCCCTGTGCTGTAAGCACGAGGTAATCGATTTGAATCTCGCCCTCATCCGCATTGGGAATGATCAGGGCTTCGATGCGATCAAAGGAAATAGAGTCGAGGACTTTCGTAAGTGACCGGCTCTGGCTTGTCCGGCCACGCACTATCAACCAGATCAACAAGACGACGATAAGCAGCAAGGGCCATAGGTAGACGCTGCTAAAATTCGTCGGCAGTATTTCGTTCATTGTCAATCAATCCAGATACAGTGCGACTCGTTGCACACATCATGCCGGATTTTGCCGCCGTCAGTTCGAAAAGTTTTCACTGAGTGCTTTAGCCAGCGCTTCGGCGTCCGGTTCGATTTTGACAAAGTGCCGCGGTCGCGAAAGTATGTCGGCAAGATCCGCCGGCAACGGGACTTCTGCCTCGATTATTGGTTCTACAATCTGCTCGAACTTGGCCGGATGGGCGGTGGCCACCATGATCCAGTCTTTTTCTGTGCGCTCCGAGTCATCCAGTTCGCGCCATGCAAAGGTCGCGGTCGCCGTGTGTGGACAAGTCGCAAGATGGAACTCGTTGTAGTTCCGGCGGATTTCTTTCTGAATGATCTCGTCGCTGACCGATATTGCCTGCGTCCGCTGCCGAATTTCTCCAGCCTCACCAAACATCGAACGTAGCCGCTCCATATTGCTCGGATTGCCGACATCCATAGCTGATGCAAGCGTTTGTATGCTTGGCCGGGGCAGCCACTCGGCACCGCCCAGGAAATCTGTAATCAGTCTGTTCTCATTAGTCGCCAGAATCATGTCGCCAATCGGCAGGCCCATTTCTTTAGCCAGGAATGCGGCGAAACCGTTACCGAGATTTCCGGTTGGCACAATGAACCCGGGTTTTCGGCCAGTCGCACGAAAATGTTCGAGGCTGCTGTGTGCATAGTAAATGCACTGCGGCAGGAGGCGACCGATATTGATACTGTTTGCTGAACTAAATCGGTACTGTGCCGAAAGAACCTTGTCCGCTAACGCGCCTTTGACCAGCGCCTGGCAGTCATCAAAAGAGCCCTGGACTGCCAGCGAAAGGACATTGTCACCCCAGCAGGTAAGCTGATGGGCCTGCCGCTCGGAAACCCTGCCATCAGGATACAAAACAACGACCCGCATTCCAGGGCGTTCGTTAAAGGCAGCTGCGACCGCCCCACCAGTGTCACCAGAGGTTGCCACCAGAATCGTCAGGGGATTGTCTGTGTCGCCCTGCAGCCGGGTTAAGCAGGCTGCCAGAAATCCTGCGCCAACATCCTTAAAAGCCGCAGTAGGACCGTGATAAAGCTCCAGGAGTCCCGCATAGCCCCCACTTACCGGAAGTCTTGTGACTGGCAACGGAAAGCGAAAAGTCTCCCTGGTAATTTCATCCAGCTCAGGCGCCAACGCCGACTCAGCGAAGAATGGCCGCAACAATATTTGCGCTGTCTCGGCAACAGTTTTGGCAGCGGCAAAATCATCTGTACTGAATTGTGGCAACTCCAGTGGCAGAAACAGTCCGCCATCCCCGGCAAGGCCCATGACGAGTGCCTCATCAAGGGAAACCCGCTGCTTGCCCCGCGTGCTCTGGAATATCATGCCGATCTCTCCACAGTTGCACCGGGTACATCGAGCGGGCTTATCCACGACTGGCATTCATATCCGGCAGCACGACAGGACTTCTCCATAGTACTGGCCATGTCGACCGCGACTTCTTCTTTGCAAAGCGCAAAAATACTTGGCCCACTACCCGATAGCGAGCAACCCAGCGCACCGGCCTCCATCGCGGCAGCTTTAACCGCAGCAAAACAAGGTACCGATGCTGCGCGCTGCGGCTCAATGATAACGTCGCGCAGGCTCTGTCCAATAAGGTCAATGTCACTGCTTGCGCAGCCCGCAATAAAGCCCGCGAGGTAGCCCTGCTGATTCAGCCACTGTTCCATGGAATAACTGCTGGCAAGGCCACTCCGGGATTCGGCCGTATTGACCTCCAGCGCCGGGTGCAACAGCACACTGCAAATTCCCGATGGTATGGGCAACCTGATCATCGCCGGCAGAAACACCGTCGGACACAACACCAGTCCGCCGACAAGACTCGGCGCAACGTTATCTGCATGCAAGCCGCCACTGGCGAACTCTTCACCAATCAGTGCAAATGGCAATAAGGCATCTTTATCCAACGGTGATTCAAGCAATGCATTGGCAGCGACCGCTCCTGCAACGGCTGAGGCAGCAGAACTCCCCATACCGGATTGCAATGGGATGCCTTTGTGCACAATCAGTTCGACACCGCCACTTTCGCCAGCTTCTCGCCATAATGCTGCAGCCGCAAGCGACGCAGTGTTTTGCGTTACATCAATGGACAGTTCCGCATGAATTTCCCCATCCAGGCCGCGCACCTCTTTGATGGTCACGCCAGAACCAACAATCTTGCGTGCACTGACTCGATCGCCCGCGCCGGCGATAGCCAATCCCAGCATGTCGTGGCCGACGCAAACATTACCGATTGATGCCGGAGCAAATGCTGTTACGTATTCACTATCATTCATATTTGTGTTCCATCACCAAGATATGCCGCCAATTTGAGCAGGTCACCAAAAACACCACCAGCCGTAACTTCAGGCCCGGCCCCCGGTCCCTGCACGACCAGTGGATTAGCAGCGTAACGATCGGTCACAAACTGCACGATGTTGTCAGTAAGATTTATGTTGCTAAACGCATGGTCCTTATCTACTTTCTCAAGCCCAACCGACGCATCACCGTTTTCTGTCAGCCGGGCTACATAGCGAAGTGACTTGCCCTCAGCGCACGCCTCTTTGTATAACGACAAAATATCCTCGTCGTACCTGGAAAGCTCACTCAGGAAACCATCGATGCTCAGATCGCGCAGGTCTTCTGCTACGAGGTTTTGTACTGGAAAGTCACCAATCTCAAGTGACAGGCCGAGTTCACGCGCCAGAATAGTGAGCTTTCTGGCGACATCCATACCGGAGAGATCGTCTCGTGGATCAGGCTCCGTATAACCACTTTCCCTGGCCTCGGCAACGATTTTTGAGAATGGCCGACTGCCGTCGTAAACGTTGAAGAGATAGGCAAGTGTGCCGGACAATATGCCCTGTATGGACCGAATTCGATCGCCTGTATCAACGAGGTCTCTTATCGTTCTGATTATCGGTAACGCGGCTCCGACAGTTGTTTCATAAAAATAATGACTGTTGCCACTTCGAGCGCTGTCTCGCAGCGTCTCGTAATATTCCTGGGTCCCGCTGAAGGCTTTCTTGTTTGGCGTAACGATATGAATTCCACGCTCAAGCCAACCAGCATAACGATCTGCGACACCCTGATCTGCAGTACAGTCAATTATCACCGCATGTGGCAGGTGATCGGCATGTACGTGACTTTCGAATGCCGCAAAATCGACTTCTGTATCTGCATTTGCCACAGCATCACGCCAGTTACCGAGATCGATACGGCGATCGCCCAGAAGCATACTCTTCGAGCGCATGATCACGCGCACCCGCAAATCCAGGTTGAACTGCTCACGCAGCCGCCTGGCCTGGCTATGAATCTGATCGAGTAAAGCACCGCCGACTATTCCCGGTCCGATAAGCCCGATGGAGATGGTTTTGGCAGAAAGATAAAAACCTGAATGCACTGCTCGCAATGCCCGGGTTACATCAGCAGATTTCATCACCGCCGAAATATTGCGCTCTGACGAACCCTGAGCAATAGCCCGAATGTTTATTCCGGCCCGGCTTAAATTGCCAAAAAACTTTGCAGCAACGCCAGGTGATCCGGCCATGCCATCACCAACGACCGCGACAATACTTTGCGTATCACTGACATCGACACTCTGGATCTGGCCGCTTTCCAACTCAGCGGAAAACTCCTCTGTAATGACGTTGGTCGCGCGCTCGGTAAGCTCTGCCGGGACAGCGATACAAATAGAGTGCTCGGAACTCGCCTGCGAAATCAATGCAATGGAGACACCCGCTTTCTTGAGAGCGGCGAAGAGTCTTTCAGCTGTTCCGGGAACGCCGATCATTCCTGACCCTTCGAGGTTGATCAGCGACATATCACCAATCGCTGTTATTCCTTTAATCTCCTCGCCATTCTGCCTGTCATTGCTGATCCGGCTGCCAGGATGTTGCGGATCGAAACTATTGCGAATAGTGATCGGAATATCATTATCTATGGCTGGTCCGAGTGCCTGCGGATGCAATACCGTGGCACCGAAGTAAGCGAGCTCCATCGCTTCATTGTAAGAAAGTGAATCGATGACCTGTGCTTCCGGAACTTTCCGCGGGTCGGCGCTCATGATGCAGTCGACATCGGTCCAGATACTCAGTTCGTCGGCGTCGGTTAACGCCGCGAAAATTGCT
>QNFK01000019.1 GCA_003645495.1 Gammaproteobacteria bacterium | reverse complement strand
GCGACGGCGAAGACCTGTAGAACGTATCGATTCAGATTGGAGCCTGTCGTCGCAACTGACGATTCGGAGTAGTCGCCGGAGCGGCATCCTGCCGAGATCGAGATCGAGATCGAGACCGATCAGGTCAATGGACTTTTGCCCGCCCGATATAGTTACTGTCTGTGCCAAACCAGATTTCACCCGCGGGCTCGTAATAGAACAGGTGACGCACAAGACCTGCACCGCTGGGGATAGCTGTTTCGGTCAGAAAGGCCCCGCTGGCGGTGTCGAAACCGACGAAGCGACTTGGTGAGACACCTGTTTCCACGATCCAGATACGGTCATTCCGGTCTACCGCCATTGCCAGCGGCTTGCTATCGACGCCACCCGGCATCGACCACTCTGTAAACGCTGCGGTTCCGGGGTCGTAGCGCCCCAGAACCCCAAGTGCAAAATCTGCATACCAGACCGCATTGTCTGAGGTCGTGACCAACCGTCGTGGCCTGGACGCTTCATTGGGCAGCGAGATCTCCTCAAGCGACATCGTTGCGCGATCAACACGCAGTAATTTATTGCTGCCAGTGAGAACTGCCCACGGTTCGTCTCGCGAATTAACGACAATCCCATCGGGCCTGGATTTTTTTGTAGCCAGCGGCAGTAAAACCACTTCATTGCTCTGGGTTAGCAGCGTGCCAACGAAATTGCCCTTTTGCACGGTGAACCAGATGTCGCCTGCAGAATCGAATACCAGTGTATGTGGATCCTTCGCTTTTCTGTCCGGCATTTCGATCCTGGTTACACGACCGGTCCCTGGATTCAGTTTCCCGATATATCGCCCTTGTGCCGCCGTGAACCAGATGTTTCGATTTTGGTCGACCACGAGACTGCGCGGCCCGCTACGCTTCTCCAGGTCATAGCGATTGAATTCACCGGTTTCCGGAGAAAGATTGCCGATGTAGTTATCGAGTTCACCGACAAACCAGACGCGACCACCGCTATCGACGTACGGTGAGCCAGGCTGCGACTTCGTCCATGGCACGAGCCACTCGCGAATGTCGACTGTGTCTGCATAGCTATTGAGCGGTTGCCATAGCAGGCAAACGCCAATATGTATCAAGAGTGTTTTGATTTTCATCGTAACGCTCCGCGACTGCAGTTGAGTCTCTTAATCCTAACCATAATTCAGCGTTGTGAACATGAACGATCGCACGAATTTTCTGGTCCAGTTGGTAAACGGCCCCGTGGTTACATGACTGTCGGGGTCTGCGGATTAACTTACGCGGTCGTTATCTGCCGGTGCAAACTAAACCAGACTCTCGCATCATCAATCATGACGTAGTTTTCGCGCGCTCAGGAAACAAGCTCACCAGTCCTTCTTCGCTGGCGGGGCAGATGCCACATTCAGTTATCAAGCCTGTTACAAGACGGGCGGGCGTGACGTCAAATGCAAAATTGCTGACACCAGTATTGGATGCCACAGTTTCGACACTGCACATCTGATCGCCAGCACGACCATAAACCTGGGTGACTTCCGTTGGATCACGTTCCTCAATTGGAATTTCGCGTAGCCCGTCACTGATCGTCCAGTCGATGGTTGTGGATGGTAATGCGACATAGAATGGAATCTTGTTGTCGTGTGCTGCCAGCGCCTTGAGGTAGGTGCCGATCTTGTTGGCTACATCACCGCTACGCGTTGTGCGATCAGTGCCGGTAATGCAAATATCCACAAGTCCGTGTTGCATCAGGTGGCCACCCGCATTGTCAACGATGAGTGTGTGTGGCACACCGTTTTCGGCCAGCTCCCAGGCTGTCAGCTGCGAGCCCTGGTTGCGCGGCCTCGTTTCGTCTACCCAGACGTGTACATCGATACCCTTTTGATGTGCGAAATAGATTGGTGCAGTTGCGGTACCCCAATTAATCGTAGCCAATGAACCAGCGTTGCAGTGGGTCAGAATGTTTACGGTTTTGCCGTGCTTCTTTTGTGCAATTGCTTCAATGAGCGTGAGCCCATGTTGTCCGATGCCACGCGAGATTTCGATATCCTCAGTGCAGATATCGCGAGCCTCCTTCTCCAGCAGTGCGACAAGATCGACGTCTGTTGCAGCACCATTCAGTACACGCATTACCCTGTCCAGCGCCCATTGGAGATTCACCGCGGTCGGCCTGGTTGCGCCAATCTCCTTCGCTGCATCGGCAATAAATTCTGCACTGTCGCGAGAATCACGATTCTCAATAGCGGCCAGGTAAAGACTCCAGGCGGCGGTCGCACCAATCAGTGGTGCACCGCGCACCAGCATGTCACTGATCGCCATCGCCCCGTCGCGCCAGGTGACCAGGTCGTGGACCACGTATTCGTGTGGCAGGCGACGTTGATCGATAATCTGTACCACTTCAGGGTGGTCCGGCTTCTGCCATATTGTCCGAAAATCCTCACCTTTTTTGCGCAAGTCGCCTTACTCCCGTGATTACTGTCAATTGCCGGCTATTCTACCGCCCGAGAACGGGTTTCGTGCACGGATTAAAACCATGCGGCGGGTGAAATGCCAGTCTCAGTGTTACGCTCGGACCGTGATGCGAGATTCACTCATTGCAATGCTGGTAATGATTCTGATCGGTCTGGCACTGGTAAGTGTCGGGCCCGTTTCGGTATTAGCCCAGACTGGCGACCCGAGTGCGAGCAACGCTGGCGAAAGAGCAATTCCATCGGCAACCGAACTGGAAGCCCAGGGCGCGATCATTGGCAAGATCTTTTTCGACAAAAAGAACGTTTTTGATACAACGCAACCCGGCGAAAACAAATCGCTGTTCCGCCTCGCCAATCGCCTGCATATCATCACGCGGGATTCGGTCATTGAGCAGCAACTGCTGTTCCAGCCCGGGGATAAATACTCGAAGAGGTTACTGGAGGAATCCGAGCGACTTTTGCGGCGCAACAGCTATCTGTTCGACGTGAAAATAACGCCTGTCAGATTTGAAAACGGTGTTGTTGATGTGAGCGTATGGACGCGTGATCTCTGGACGCTGATGCCAGGATTTTCGGTGTCTCGTTCAGGCGGGGAAAACCGTTCACGAGTGAGTATTTCGGAGCGCAACCTTGTTGGCACCGGAATAACGCTAAAGCTCTCCTATACCGATGACGTAGATAGAAGTTCCACATCGTTCGAATACCTTGACCGGAATGTAGGTAACAGCTGGGCCACGGCATTTTTCAAAGTTGCTGACAATTCAGATGGTGGTACAACGGCTGTCAGTCTGATCCGACCTTTTTACGCGCTTGATACTCGCTGGTCGGCCGGCACTAACTATCTTGACAATGAGCGCATAGATTCTTTTTATAGCCTTGGCGATCGGGTTGCAGAATACACGGCCGAGACGGAGTTTTTCAATACCTATGCCGGTTGGTCTGCTGGGCTTTCTGGCGGGTGGGTGCGGCGCTGGACTGCCGGTATTGTTTTCGATGACAGGGAATATTTTCCTGTGCCAGACGGCGAACTGCCAACGCTCGTTCCCGATGACCGGCGACTGATTTATCCGTTCATCAGTTACGAGAGGCTGGAGGATCAGTTTGAAACAACAAGCAACCGCGACATGATTGGGAGAACGGAGGACTTGTTCATGGGCACGCGTTTGTCAGCAAGATTGGGCTGGGCGGACGAGGGTTTTGGCTCGGACCGGGATGCACTCCTGTACACGTTTAGCGCCAGCCGCGGATTTGGCGCCATAAAAAAGAAAGCGCTTATCTTGTCTTCAGTATTGAGCGGTCGAATAGATGATGGAGATTCGGCCAACACGCAACTGGGGATCGGCGCCAGTTACTACAATCAGATAACCGACAAGCGACTTTTCATCACCACTATCGAGGGCAGCATCGGCGACAATCTGGATCTTGATAATCTCGTTGAATTAGGCGGCGACAGCGGACTCAGGGGATACCCGCTTCGCTACCAGACCGGTGATTCAAAAATCCTCATTACTGCTGAGCAGCGTTATTTTACGGACTGGTATCCCTTCAAGCTGTTTCGGGTGGGCGGCGCGATTTTTGCAGATGCCGGCAGAACCTGGGGCAGCAACCCGGTCGGCGAGCCTTCCCTGGGTTGGCTCAAGGACGTCGGGATTGGTCTGCGACTGGGACCGACTCGCGCCAGCGGCCGCGACATCATTCATATTGATGTCGCTTTTCCACTTGACGGTGATTCCTCCATCGACAGTGTGCAATTTCTTATTCAGTCGAAACGCAGCTTCTGAGTGTGTGTCATGCTCTGCTTTTTCACCGATGCCGGGAAGACCGTCTCTATGCGCGTTGCGCCGATTGCAGCGTGTTCGACATAAGCATGACGATAGTCATCGGACCGACACCGCCAGGCACTGGAGTTATGGCGCCTGCGACCTCGACTGCTTCAGCAAAATCGACGTCACCTACCAGGCGCATCTTCTTTTCGCCGTCTACTTCGACTTCAATGCGATTTATGCCGACATCGATGACGACTGCGCCAGGTTTGATCCAGTCACCCTTGACCATCTGTGGGCGCCCGACTGCGGCGACCAGAATATCCGCATTGCGCGCTACCTGTGGCAAATCTTTAGTACGACTGTGACAGATCGTCACCGTCGCATTGGCTTTCAGGAGAAGACTGGCTATCGGTTTACCAACGATATTCGAGCGACCGATGATTACCGCATTCAGCCCTGACAAGTCCTTACCCAGCTGATCCTCGATCATTAACATGCACCCTGCGGGTGTGCATGGCACGAAAGCGCCATCGGTATTTCCCGATGTCAGCATGCCGATATTCTGAAAGTGAAATCCGTCGACGTCTTTCTCAGGAACTATGGATTGCGTCACTGTAAGTTCATCGAGGTGCGCGGGAATTGGCAGTTGCACGAGGATGCCGTGTATTGCCGGGTCAGTGTTCAGGTCGTCGATCAGTGCCAGTACTTCTTCCTGCGTTACGTTTTCCGCCAGCGTGTGCTGGACGGAATTGAAGCCGCATGCCTCGGCCGTACGCTTTTTATTTCTCACATACACCTGGCTGGCCGGGTCCTCGCCAATAATAACCACGGCCAGACCGGGTTTCGTTTTCCCGTTCGCGACCAGTTTCGCCGTTGCCGCACTGATTTCTGCAGATAATTCGGCAGCCATGGCTTTACCGTCGATGGTTGTTGCTTGAGTCATAAGTCCTTGTCTCTGCTGATAATAGAACGACGCTTTTGTCGGTCAGGTTATGAAGGTGTCTCGCAGGTGTAGCGGGGCGCAGATAGTACCCTCTTCGTTCCGTCCACGTAAACCAGTTCAGGGTTGGGTTGCCTGTCAATAATTTCGGCTAAGGCTGGACAATTCTGGTGCTACCATCAGTCAACAACACGGTGTGCCCTTACGAATAGAGGCAGTCAGGAGGACCGGTATGCTCGATCGCTTTGATTCCAAGTCACATATTGCAGTGAAGCCCTGGCCGATTTTTGCACTTCGTGTCTACACTGGAATTTTCTTCGCCTGGCATGGATTTGGAGAAATCAGCCGCGGCATTTTCCGGTTTCTGCGTTGACCATGGATGCAGAAGACTGGCGCGGCCGCTGGACAGAGGGCAGAACCGGATGGCATGAACCGGAGGGTAACGCTGGTTTGCAGGCGGCATGGCCGCCGTTAACTGACAACACCCATGTTCTTGTGCCATTGTGCGGAAAATCTCCGGATCTGCTCTGGCTTGCAAAGCGTGGACACGAAGTTACCGGTATCGAACTTTCAAAGATTGCGGTGCGTGACTTCTTCGTCGAGAACGCCATCAAATACAAACTGGTAAAAGGCGATTGCCTCGATTGCTACTCCGCTGTCGATTTACCATTGACACTGTATTGCGGAGACTATTTCGAATATAGCGGGTCCGGATTTGACGCACTGTACGATCGTGGTGCACTGGTTGCATTGCCGCCTGACCTGCGAGAGCGATATATAGAGCATACGAAAAACCTGCTTCGGCCAGGTGCGAGCAGAATGATCGTAACGCTCGAATACGACCAGGCTGTCGTCAGTGGCCCGCCATTCTCAGTTCCAGCAGAAGAAATCTCAGGCTATTGGGATGACCTGGTCTGCGTTAGCAAAAAGGACGATATTGATAACTGTCCGCCCAAGTTTCGTGCAGCGGGACTCACGGATGTGAAGGAGCTCGTCTGGTTTTCGGCGTGAGTCAGGACTCGCTACTGCCAGGGGAGTGATTTGACAGGAGTCCAGCGTTCTTCGCGTCGTGATACACGACCGCTCAGGTTTTCATCGTCGTAACTAATCGGCTCCGGTCCTGCCAGGTTACCCGGAGTTTCCAGCAATGCATGTACGTTGATGATGCCGAACGCTCCGTTGTCGGTTTCGATCACCGCACCAATATAGACACCGCACCGCCTGCAAAGAAGAAAGTCTGCTGTCTTCAGGCCGAAACGATAGCGTTGCAGAAATTCAGTATTGCGACTCGTGAACTCGATTCGGCCGTTGGGATCTGAAGCGCTCAGCGCGTCATGCGTACGACAAAAGGTACACTGACAGGCACGAATTGACCAGGCATCCGCATTGAGGTTCGTATGGTAGTTGAAACCGATGGCACCACAGTGGCATGACCCAGGGAAAGACGTCTGCATATCAAGTCTTTATTTTGGCAATGTCGTCGTCGCAGGAAATTCTTGTCATTGGAAAGTCTACTGAGCGGGAAACACCGTTAATGCTGCCCTCTATTCGCCCGATCAGTCTGTCAGCCTGTTCAAGTCTATAGATTACTCTCTGTGGAAAGTCATGCTGTAGATTTTCGAAGGCCACCTCATTGTCTACAAGAGATTTCAGTGTGAAGGTGGCCGTTTCCTGACCGGCTGGCGATGCCACGAAAACAATGTCGCCAGAGCTTTCGGTGACGATGCGCATGTACTCAAAGGTGGTCGTCATTTTGTCACGAACTGTTCTGGTGACACCGAACATGGACCCGCCGGCCGGCGCCATCCAGTATTCAATAGAACCCTGCTCTTGTCCCTCGGCTGCCCAGCACCCTGATAACCATCGTAGCGAGTCGATGCCATCATCAGCGTTGCCAATACCAGGCACCAACAGCAGAAAACTCAGCGCGGCGCTTTTCATAGTGGCTGCTGCTCCTGTCGACGTCCGAAGTGAGTTTTAATCGGCTTCATTTTCACCGCCTTGCGGGCCGTAAAAGATCACCCACGCTGCGAAATCATCACTGAAGTCTTCAAATCGGTGCACGATGCCTGCCGGCACGAACAGGGCCTCACCTTGTGTGAACGGCCGTCGCTCCTCGCCCAGTACGAAATAGCCCGAGCCCGATTGCACTATGTAAATTTCGTCCTGCGTGTGCGGCTGCTGTGGATCAACGGTGTCCGGTTTGTAATAGCCAAGCTCCAGTGTGCCATGTGACAGCAACACGCCGTATGCTTCGTCGGCAGACTCCGCAACGAGCTGCAATGCCTTTTCGATTGTGTATCTGTCGTTCATATTGTGTCCTGTCGGTCAGGTCAGCGCTTTTCGAAAACGACCTCCGATCCCGGATAAGCGCTGCAGGTTTTCGTTGGAAAAAACGAGTCGTACATATTTTTCGCAATGCGGCCCGCCCCAGTTAACCATTGGTGTTGCAGCAATCTTTGCATTGTCCAGCAGGAGCCGCGAGGCAGTAGCGCCGTCGTATCCTGCTGACGAAACATCAACCAGCATTGACCAGCCACCGTGCGGTGGTATGACATCGAAGTCGTGCAGCTCTTCAATTATCAGGTCGCGTCGTGCCTGCAGTTCGGTGGCGCTCGCAGCAATGCCATCGTCGTCGGCCGTGATTGCAGTCGCCACCGCACCCATTGCTATACCGGTTTGGCAGACAACATTGCTGATACTGACCCTGGCGACATCGGCAACTATCGCTGCAGGTCCGACCACCCAGCCTACTCGCCAGCCAATCATGCGATATTCTTTCGATGCGGATCCTACTGTGATGACCTTGTCACGCATGTCGGAAAAAGTCGCCGGATGAATTACCTTGCGATCATCGAAGAGAATGCGTTCCATCGCCGAGTCGTTAATCAGCCAGCAGTTCGCGCGTTGGCAGAATTCGGTTAACGCCTGCCAGTCATCCTGATTGAACACCGCGCCAGTCGGCATTGAAGGGCTCATCAGCAGTGATGCTTTGACCGGAACCGGGTCGATTTTTTGCAGCGCTTCGTGATCCAGTTGCCAGCCATACTCCGTTGGTATGAGTGGCACGAAGCGTGGCACGCCGCCAGCCAGCCGTACCCGGTTGATCAGGCCAACGTAGGTTGGATCTGTGAGCAGCACCTCGTCACCGGGTTCCAGTGTTGCGAGCAATACATTGAATATTCCGGACAAGCCGCCGGCACTAATGACACATTCAGTTTTCCAGTCGTATTCCTGGTTGGACCGCTTGCCGACGAGATTCGCCGCTGCCTGTCGCATTGGGTCAAGACCAAGGAAGGGCAGGTAGCTGTTGGCTTTGTCGTCGATAATCGCATCTTGCGTAAATGCGACAGCCGATGCCGGCGGTAAAATGTTCGTGTCGAGATTTTCCAGGCGCAGGACTTCGGTGTCGGCCAGACTGTCGGCAAGATCGCCCATTTGTTCGACGCCGATCTTGCTGATGTGATCAAGTCGCGATACCGACACGTGACAATATCTCCGCTTAGAAAAGTGCCCTGACGAGCAGCAGAAAACCGAGCGCCGCCAATGGGACTCCGAATGGTGCGCCAACCACAGTGAGCGCAACGCTGACTCCCGCAGTCATTAGTAAAATTCCCAGCAACGCGCTGAGTAACCGACCGATAATGCCGAGTATGAATGTAAGCAGGCGCCACACGGCGTAAAAAGGCCACAGGAGCCACGGTACATGTCTGTCCGCTGAATCGTTCATATCATAAGGTCCGCAAAGGTTTATCGTGATGCCAACCACTTGTTCTGCTGTATGTTTTGCCCGCCATTCCTCATGGCGCTTTCTCATAATGAGTATTCTTTCTGCGCCGTTTATCTTTGCCGGAGACACGGAGCCAAAATACTGCTTCGGCGACAACACCCAGAATCAGGAGAAACGTTGCCGGACCCGCCGCGCCCGCAGAATACAGCGCGATCGCGAGGACCAGGAAAAGGAATGTGATCAGATGTCTTTTCATTGCTATTTCTGCAGCGGCCCCAGCGGGCTGGCCGCACAACCGTCAGGTTCCATCGAAAAAACGATACCCGTGATTTTCCATCCTTCATCAGTCTTTAGAAGGTTGAAATTATCTATGCCGCAATGGCTGAATTCGCCGTCTATGAACAAATCATAAGGTGTCCAGACGACTGCCATGCGGTCGTGCAGTAACACTTTGGGGTCCCAGAAGCGTTCGATGAGCTCGTTCTCCCGACCGGCAAGACCCTCCAGGTAACTGGTGTGTGTCGGCCGCACAATCTGCAGCCCTGCATCGGTTTCCCTGTAGCCATACAGAATTCCGTCCGGAGTCATCAGGGCGCGCGACTGCTCCACATCTTTGGAAGTCATCGCTTCGAAAAACAATCTGACGACTTCGACGACCGCAGCCTTTTCATCCGCCTCGTCGGCAAATACTCCGCTGCTGAAAGGTGTTACACAGAAGAGCAGGGTTAGCAGCAACTTTTTCATGTCAATGTACTCCGCAAGAATGTAATTGGACAGGTTCTGCTCTAAGGCGAAACAATATCATCAGATAGAACAGCGGTGGCTACGGAATGCTGACCCTTACCGTATGCCCACCATAGCCGTGCACTTTGTCGTGAGCTCGCACGTCGACTTCCGTCGTTCCCCGCGGAAGTCGCACGTTCTGTAATGATCTTGTAAATGGTTGCTCATTCTCATGCGGGTGCAATAATTCCCGGCTGGCGATGACCGTGCCATCTGTCAATAACACGTCCCACTTGTTGGCGTAGTGATCCCAACCTGAATCGGCATGTTCGACCGTGACGGCGAAGCTGCACACCAGGTCCACTGTACAGTTTGGTTTTACCTGAAGGACATCCGCCTCGCCTGCGCCGGCCGGTAACCAGCATGTTAGTAAAATCGTCGACAATAGCACCTTGCTGATCATACATTTATTTCGTAAGAGCACTAAATCGGGCACGCCGATACCTCGTTAGCGGCGAAATACTTCTTAATCAGGCTATCCGCGGTTTCGACTTCCGCCGGTGAGAGCGCCTGGTATTTTCGCTCGTAACCCCAGCCATAACCCCAACGATACCAGCTGTAGAAATACGGGCTGCCGCCGAGTCTTACCCCTTCATACATCATTATCGCCAGTGATTCGTTCCCTGCTTTCTCAGCGACGCAGTCTTTGAGCACGCTGTCAGCCTGCTCACGTTCTGCGGCAGTTCCGCCACGCCAATAGGCCAGATCGTGCTCGAAGCAGCACGAGCACCAGTCGCTCTCGCTGATCAGAGAAGAGTCCGGGAAAAGTGAACACCCGTCGCTACTAAAAGGTCGTAGTTCTGACTCCGTGCTGCTGCAAGCTATTGCGACCGAGGCAACAAATATCAATTGGCAGATCCGGCTAAGTTTTTTGTACATATTCATGCTTTGATCGTCGCTGCGGTTGCCATTGTTCGAAGCAATGTCCTGCCTACTTCGCGTCAATTACGTACTTCAGTATTTCTACAACCTGCTCCGGAGTTTCTGCCCATGCAACAGCCGAGGCATCCACTTCTTTCAACGGGTGAATGATATCGGCGTCATGCAGGGTGATATAGGGTTTGCCAAGCGCTGCGCAGCAACCGGCGTCAAATGCCGCATTCCATTGTTTGTATTTGTCGCCGAAACGGACAATCGCGATATCGCATTGCCCGATCAGAGTCTTCGTGCGTATGCTATTCACTTTCGATGATTTATGGTCGCGCCAGAAATTGTTGTCCTCTTTTCCAAGTACATCACCTGCGGCGTCACTTGCCTCATGATCGGTGACAGCGGATGTGAATACGATGGGCAATCCATTCGACTTCGCGCCACGCATGATCCGCTGACGCCAGTCGGTGTGGATTTCCCCTGATAAATAGACGCTCCAGGTCATCATTTCCTCTCTTTCTATGCGGATTTATAAGCTGTTGTTATTCGATCTGTGTGAAGTCAGGCCTTTCTAACGAATTGAGATTTCAGTTTCATCGCCCCAATGCCATCAATCTTGCAATCGATGTCGTGATCGCCATCGACCAAGCGGATATTTTTCACTTTCGTGCCAATCTTGACGACGGATGATGAGCCCTTTACTTTGAGATCCTTGATTACTGTGATTGTATCGCCGTCATTAAGCGCATTGCCATTTGCGTCTTTGATTATGCGCTCATTGTCGCTGCTTTCTCCGGCCTGCTCCTGTGCCCACTCGTGCGCGCATTCCGGGCAAATAAACATGTTTCCGTCCTGGTATGTGTATGCGGAATTACATGTCGGGCAATTGGGCAAGTCACTCATGCTATGTCCTGTTTCAGGCCGGTAACCGGGTGCAGATATGCCATGAATCGGCTTATCAGAATCCGTCCTGGATAATCGTAAACGACCCGATGACATAGGTGGCTTCATCCTCGGTCGAATCGCTGAAGTCCACCATGATCCTCTTTGGATAACCTAAAACAGCATCGTACTCGACGTCAATCTCATAGGGGTATTCAGCGAGGAGCGTACTTATGAAATCGAATGTCAGTTCAATCGTTCCGGGCACCGCCGGCATCCCGGAAATATCGATCAATTCACCATCATCGACAAGACTGGACCTCGATAACTGCCCGTCTCGAACGGTTACGCGTAGCGCTCCACGTAGCGGTGGGGCGTAATAGGAAGATATTTCATATACATAGCTGTAGTCGGAGACGCCGCTGTTGCTCCATTTGAACCTGGCCTCGTCAAGTTCTTCTGAATAACTGCCTAATTCATACCACGACAGAAGTGGCGCCATGCTCAACCAGACGAACAGCATGACGAATACGGTCGCCACGATCGGGATCAGGTGTTTTGGCATGTAATTTTTGGCGGACAATGTATTTGGATGTTATCAGTTATGGCATAATTCGACATTGATAGATGACTGCCGAAATTCTGTCGGCACGACAGGCCCGGTTCGGGTGGAATCAACGTTTATTAATTGTTACGGAGTACAACGCATGTCCAAAGCAACTGCACGACACATTCTGGTGGATACAGAAGAACAATGCCAATCTATCAAAGATGAAATTGCCGGCGGCGCTGATTTTGCCGATTTGGCGAAACAACATTCCTCCTGCCCCGCGGGACAGAAGGGCGGTGACCTGGGAGAGTTCGGACCTGGAATGATGGTCAAGGAAGTCGATGAAGTCGTGTTCAGCGCAGACATAAATTCAGTGCAAGGTCCGGTGAAAACACAGTTTGGCTATCATCTACTTGAGGTGACTGCCCGCTCAGACTAATC
>QNFK01000018.1 GCA_003645495.1 Gammaproteobacteria bacterium | reverse complement strand
TTACTCACCCGTCCGCCACTCGACGCCTGGAAGCAAGCTTCCATCGTTTCCGTTCGACTTGCATGTGTTAGGCATGCCGCCAGCGTTCAATCTGAGCCAGGATCAAACTCTTCAGTTTAAAGCATTGAGCTTCTTGCTAAAGACGTGACCCTAAACTTAATTACAAATTAAACTTAGGTATTCACGTTTGATTTTGCCTTAAGCAAATTCCAACGCGAGCACCCACACAAATTATCTGATTCTATTGTTAAAGAGCGATTCCCGACTTTCGCCGAGCAGACCCACAATTATACATGCTATGGGGGTTTAATTGACAGCCCACATTGCATGTACGTCTAGATTTTCGGAGTCTGGCTGAAGGACATCGTTCCCTCAGCGAGCGGGGCATTATAGCGACGAATCCCGGGTCGTCAACACTTTATTTCAGTGCAATTGAAACACGCCCTTGAGGGCCATCCCGGCATTCGGCTATCAAGTGGAAATTGTTGATTTTCCCGGTGAAAAAGCACTTTTTCGCCTTTGCTTTGCGGCAGGACTCCAGGACGGTCCTCGCCGCAAAACGCCGCGGCGTGCAGGTCGGCGTGGATAAATGCGCAGTTTGTGGCGACCCTTTCCGCGAACTCCCGGGCGGTGAGACAGGACTGCCTTGTCGAGCTGACCAATAATTTCCAGAATGGGCTGCAATTTCGCGGCTGCTGAGGCGGTTTGCGCAGCCTTTTCGGCCGTTTCAGGTCAGCTGGACCCTGGCAAATTTTCGTTTGCCGACCTGGTATACATGCGTGCTGCCGGCCGGGATCTCCGTGTTGCGATCTTCCACGCGCTCGCCATCAATGCGTACCGCGCCCTGCTTGATCATACGAAAGGCATCGGATGTGCTGGCGACCAGGCCAGCCGCCTTTAACAGGTGTCCGATGCCAAGCTTGCCGCCGTTGCTCGCGACAGAGATTTCCTCGATCTCCTCCGGCATGGCGCCCTTTTGAAAGCGCGAGATAAACTCGGCTTTAGCCTGTTCCGCCGCGGTTTTATCGTGAAAACGGCTAATGATCTCTTCCGCCAGCTCAAATTTGACGTCCCGTGGATTTCTGCCGTCTTCGGTCGCCGCTTTGAGCGCCGCAATTTCCTGCAATGGACGATAACTGAGCAACTCGAAATATCGCCACATCAACTCATCGGAAATAGACATGATCTTGCCAAACATCTCGCCTGCCGGTTCAGTGATGCCGATATAGTTGCCCAGGGACTTGCCCATTTTCTTCACGCCATCCAGGCCCTCCAGCAAGGGCATGGTCAGTACCAGTTGCGGTGCCTGACCGAGATTTTGCTGCAACTGCCTGCCGACCAGCAGATTGAATTTCTGATCAGTGCCGCCCATCTCGACATCGGCCTTGAGTGCGACCGAGTCGTATCCCTGAACCAACGGATAAAGAAACTCATGTATCGAAATGGATTGGCCGGATTTGTAGCGCTTGTTGAAGTCGTCACGTTCAAGCATTCGGGCAACAGTATGCTGTGATGCGAGCTTGATTAGCCCGGCCGCATCCATTTTACCCATCCAGCTCGAGTTGAATTCGATTCTGGTCAGGTCCGGGTCGAGAATCTTGAAGACCTGTTCCTCATAGGTGGCCGCGTTCGCATCAATTTCCTCACGACTGAGCGGTGGCCGGGTCGCATTCTTGCCACTCGGGTCGCCGATCATGCCGGTGAAATCACCGATCAGGAATACAATATCGTGTCCGTACTCCTGGAACTGGCGCATCTTGTTGATTACCACAGTGTGGCCAACATGCAGATCCGGTGCCGTGGGATCAAAGCCGACCTTCACAACCAGCGGACGTCCGAGCTTGAGCTTCTCCTCGAGTCCTCCGGCGGGAAGAATCTCGTCGGTTCCACGGGTCAGTTCTGCTATTTGTTCTTTAATACTTGTCATTTCCCTGTCAATTCCAGCGAGCGGCAGCGGAACTTTAGCATTCTCAACCGCAGAGGAAAGCGTTGCGTGGCGTTTCGCCAAATAATCACCGTTGCTCGTGCACTTTGGCGGAGCATTTGATCACCACGCACGAATTTTCGACTGTCGTAGATAATTCCTGTTAACGATTTTCACGTTGCTGTCTGTGTCGAGAATCACACTGACGAATTTAGTTTAAGGCTATGAGTTATAACAGATTTCTTTGACCTTCCTGTAGACTCGCTGTAGAGTAGCGGCTTCGAACGATTGGGGAGCCGCAGACTTGAAACGCCCCGTGAGCCCACTGCTTCACGACTACAAATCACCGGCCAGACCAGAAGTCCAAAAATTCCGGGCACAGCACTGGTTCATAGTCGGTCTGGGACTTCCGCTGCTTGGTATTGCCCTATTGTTGTCGTTGAAAAGTGCGTCGGGCACTAATACGGCGTCGGTAGAGCTCGACGCCGGCGCAACAAACATTGCTGCTGAATCACTACTTACCGTCGCTTCGACGCCTGAACCTGCCAATCTCTCCGCGCCAGCCTCGTTTTCAGATATCGAAATCGAAAGAGCGCCGCTGCCATTTCCGGAGTTTCACCCGCCGCTCAATCTCGCCCCTGAATACGACCAGCTGCACCTGACCATCAAGCGCGGCGACACGCTCGACCGCCTGTTTCGCCGCAATGATCTGGATCTGGGCCATCTAGCCATGATTATGAAGCTCCCCGAAGCGGCGCCGTACTTAAAGAAGCTCATCCCCGGAGACGAACTGACGATCGAGCATGATGAAGGCAATCTGATCAGTTTGTATCGAGAAATTAACCTCACTAGCGCGATCAAAATCAACAAAGAAGCATCGGGGTTTTCCTCGACGCTAATTGATCAACCATTGGAGATTCAACGCAAGACCGCATCGGGGAACATCGATACCTCCCTCTTTGACAGCGCCATCGCAAGCGGCATCACAGATAAAACGGTAATGAATCTCGCGGGCATTTTTGCGTGGGATGTCGATTTCGTTCTGGATATCAGACGTGGCGACAGCTACTACATTCTTTACGAAGAACGTTATCAGGACGACGAGTATGTAGGTGACGGTGAAATTATTGCGGCAGAGTTCAACAACAATGGCAGGACGATTCAGGCCATTCGGTATATCGACAAAGACGGTCGGTCCGATTATTTCACGCCTGACGGTCAAAGCGTCCGCAAGGCTTTCCTGCGCTCACCTGTCGACTTTCGAGTTAGCTCCTCATTCAATCCAAACCGGCGCCATCCAGTACTCAAAATTGTTCGCCCACATCGCGGAACAGATTACGCAGCACCACGTGGTACGCCGATCAAAGCATCCGGTGACGGCAAGGTTATTTTCCGCGGCGTGAAATCAGGCTATGGCAACGTTGTGATATTGCAGCATGGTGGCAACATCACAACGCTGTACGCGCATATGTCGAAATTCGCATCATCGGTCCGTTCCGGCTCACGTGTACGACAGGGTCAGACCATCGGCTACGTAGGCAAAACGGGTTTGGTTACCGGCGTGCACCTGCACTACGAATATCGGCTGAACGGCGTGCACCGCAACCCGCGCACAGTCAAATTGCCGCAAGCTGATCCGATTGGGGCGGAGTATCGGCAAGATTTCCTGGCCTCGGTCGAAACCATTCTCAACGAATTGCTGCAGCATAAGAGAACACAGGTCGCTTCTCTTTCGACTGATTAACTGACGTGTCCGATAACCACGCTTCGCAGCCGCTCTATGTCGGACTGATTTCCGGTACCAGCATGGATGGTATCGATGCCGCACTGGTCGCATTTGGCGATCACCAATGCAACGTGCTGGCAATACTGGCTGCTCCGTATCCGGATGAATTACGCAAAGAGTTGATTACCGCAGCGCAATCGCCGGGCGAATGCACCGTCGATATGATTGGGCATCTTGATCAGTGGGTCGGTGAGTGTTTCAGAGATGCCACCATCGAACTATTAGAGAAGCAGGGTATTGCCGCGGATTCGGTCGACGCTATTGGCAGTCATGGTCAAACGCTACGTCACCAGCCACGCGCTGCAAGACCGTTTACGTTACAAATTGGTGATGCGAACATTATTGCCGCCGGTACCGGCATAACGACAGTCGCAGATTTCCGACGCCGTGATGTTGCGCTCGGCGGTGAAGGTGCGCCGTTGACGCCAGCGTTTCACCAATGGCTATTCGCCGACCGTGAAAAGAATCGCGCTGTACTGAATATTGGGGGAATAGCCAACGTTACATTATTGCTGCCGGAGTCAACGAGCGTTTTGGGGTTTGACACCGGGCCTGGCAATACCTTGCTTGATGCCTGGTGTCGGCAATCTCGCAACCAACCCTACGATGAGGGTGGTGCCTGGGCCGGGAGTGGCAGCGTTTTGCAACCACTGCTGGACGAAATGCTTGCCGACCCTTATTTCAAACTGCCGCCACCGAAAAGTACGGGTTTTGAATACTTCAATAGCGCCTGGATAAAAAGTCGACTGGCTGCATATCGGGAAGATGGCGTCGCGGCCGAAGATCTGCAAGCGACGCTCGCGGAACTCAGTGCTCGCACGATTGCTACGTCTGTTCTGGAACATGCGCCAGCTATTGAGCAGTTGCTGGTCTGCGGTGGCGGTGTACACAACACGAATCTGATGCAACGCCTGCAAAGCAGCCTGCCCGGGACCCTGGTGCAGTCAACCGAGGAATTCGGCCTGCATCCTGACTGGGTCGAAGCAGCCGCTTTCGCCTGGCTGGCAAAACGCCGCATCGAAGGCAATCCCGGCAATTTGCCGGAGGTAACGGGCGCAACACAAGCAGCGGTGCTGGGCGCAATATTTGCTTAAGTTGCGTTACCGGCAATCCATTTACATCTCCCTGATTGATATACTGTCTGGCCCGCTACCTTGAGGACCTCCAGTGGACGCGCCTGTTCTACCGCCTGCTGACAAGTACATCAATCGCGAGCTCAGCTTGCTCGAGTTCAATTGGCGCGTACTGGATCAGGCGCGGGATCCAGCAGTACCGATTCTTGAGCGACTCCGGTTTCTGTGTATCTCTTGTACAAACCTGGATGAGTTCTTTGAGATTCGGGTTGCCTCCCTGAAACAACGTCTTGAGATAGGCGCCCCTGCACCGGGCCCGGACAAAATGACGCCACAGCAATTGCTGGATGAGATTCGTCATCGGGCTATCGTGCTGGTGGGCGAGCAATACAAACTTCTGAACGAGAACATCCTGCCAACACTCGCCAGCGAGCAAATCCATTTTCTGCAGCGCGCAGACTGGAGTGATGAACAAAAGAAATGGCTGGCTGATTATTTTGCGGAGCAAGTCGTTCCCGTCCTGACGCCACTAACACTGGATCCGTCACGACCCTTTCCACGCATTCTCAACAAGAGCCTTAACTTCATCGTACGCCTGAATGGAAAAGACGCATTTGGTCGGCGGCGACATCGCGCGATCGTGCAGGCGCCAAGATCTTTGCCACGGGTTATTAAATTGCCGCCCAAGCTCAGCGATACTGGCCGCGAAGATCATGTATTCCTTTCATCAGTAATCCACGCCCATGTCGATGACCTGTTCCCAGGGTTAACCCTGGAAGGCTGTTATCAATTCAGAGCAACAAGAAACAGCAATCTCTATGTTGACGATGAAGAGGTAGATGATCTCGTACGCGCGCTCGAAGGCCAGCTCGCGGCCAGCCGTTATGGTGCAGCAGTACGACTGGAGATCACAAAAGAGTGTCCGGACGATTTGTGTGATTTCCTGCGTGATCATTTCTCACTCGATCAGGCCGATGTGTTCCATGTTGATGGACCGGTCAATTTAAATCGCCTCGCAACAGTCTGTGATGCCGGCACCCGACCCGATCTCTGTTACCCACCGTTCACGCCGGGCGTCCCGGCCGCACTGAAAACCGACAAGACTGTTTTTTCGGTTCTCAAAACAAAAAATATCCTGCTACATCATCCGTACCAGTCGTTCGCCCCGGTCACTGATTTCATCGCTGCGGCGGCTGACGATCCGGACGTGCTGGCGATCAAGCAAACCCTGTACCGTACCGGTTCGAACTCGCCGATCGTTGATCACCTCGTCAGAGCAGCCCGTGCCGGCAAAGAAATTACGGTCGTGATCGAGTTGATGGCGAGATTCGACGAAGCCGCCAATATTTCGCTCGCAAACCGGCTTCAGGAGGCCGGAGCCCACGTTGTCTATGGGCTGGTTGGGTACAAAACTCATGCCAAAATGGCGATGGTAGTCAGGCGCGAAGGAAAGAAAGTCTGCCGCTATGTGCACCTGGGTACAGGCAACTATCACAGCGGCACGACGCTTGTTTATACGGATTATGGCTACTTCAGCGGCAGCCGAAAACTTGGCGAAGATGTGCACAAGATCTTCATGCAGCTAACCAGCCTGACTGCAGCTGTAGATCTCGACAGAGTGCTTACAGCACCATTTTCACTTTTTGCTGAACTGGTCAGAAGAATTGAGCGTGAGACAGCCAATGCTCTTGCCGGAAAAGATGCGCGAATTATCGCGAAAATAAATTCCTTGATTGAGCCGCAGATAATTGACGTGCTCTACCAGGCATCACAGGCAGGCGTCAAAATTGACCTGATCGTGCGCGGTATTTGCTCTTTGCGTCCCGGGGTCGCGGGTTTGTCGGAGAATATTTCTATTCGTTCGGTGGTAGGACGTTTCCTTGAGCACTCCCGGGTTTATTATTTTCTGAACGAGGGTGATGAAGAGTTTTTCTGTTCAAGCGCCGACTGGATGGATCGAAATTTCTTTCGCCGTACCGAAACCTGTTTCCCGATTCGACAAAAGCCCCTGAAACAACGACTGAAGAAGGATCTGGAACTATTCCTTGCCGACAACTGCCAGGCCTGGCAGTTGTCTGGGGATGGTTCTTACAAAAGGCTTACGCCCGGCAAAGACAAGCCGGTCTCGGCTCAGCAGACGTTTTTGGCACGGCTCGCAGCGAAAAGCTGATCTGTAACGTTTTGGTTATATCGCCCGTCAGGACGGGCTCCTACAGGATTTCTACAGGCATTGTAGGAGCCCGTCCTGACGGGCGATAAAACTAAGAAAACGTGAGGTCGTAGCCAACCTGCTCAAGATAATTCCTCTCCCGCTCCAGATCCGTAATAGTCAACGGATTGTCGTCTAACCAACCCTGCGAAAACTCCAGCCTGATACTGCCTTCCCCAACTTCAACCTTTATCTCAGGCAACTCAAGCGAACTGCGACTACGATTTAGTAATACGGCCAACCGTTGCAATATGGACAAGCGCAATGCAGGTATGCGCCACTCCGATGGCAGCTGCTCCAGAATACTTTGATCGACGCGCTGCCTTTGCGTCGCGATCAGAAATGCCAGGAACAGTTGCTCAGAGCGCGGGAAGCCGGGCAAATCGGCGTTTGCAACAATATAGGCACCATGTTTTTGAAACCCGCTGTGAGAAATATCGAGCCCTATCTCGTGCAGGCGAGTGCCCCACTGCAGCACCATCGATGCAAGCGATGAATCGAGTTGCCATGGTTGCTCGCATTGTGCGAGAAGTCGTGATGCCGTCGCGCCGACGCGCGCCGCCTGAGCCTGATCGACGTTGTAGCGTAAAGCGAGTGCCTGCACACTTCTTTCGCGAGCATCTTCATGTTGCAGTCGTCCGAGATGATCGTAAAGAAGCCCCTCACGCAATGCGCCGTCGGATATCCGCAACCCGTCGATACGCAATACTTCCATAAGCTCAACCAGGATCGCCAATCCGCCTGGCCATACCTGCGCCCGCCGTTCTGACAACCCCGGCAATGACAGATCTGCAATATTGTCGAATTCAAGAACCTGGTCTATCAGTTTTTCGACAACCCCGGGCAGCAAATCACTGGACTCAATGATGCCCAGCTCTCGTGCAACAGCCTCGGTCGAGATGATCGTGCCCGACGTGCCAATCGCCTCGATTTCCAGTGAATCGCGAAAGAACGCTTTAATGGGCCTTAATTTGAGCCGGGCAGCAAGGCGCGCCGCAGCGAAATTTCTTTCGTTTATGTCGCCGTTGACAAAATATTTCTCCGTCATCAGGACGCAGCCCATATTCAGGCTTTCGAGCGCACTCGGTTTGGCCGCCTTTCCCAGGATAAGCTCGGTGCTGCCGCCACCAATGTCGAGGACAAGCCGCAATCCATCGGTTGGTGGCAGGCTGTGTGTGACCCCATTGTAAATAAGGCGGGCCTCTTCAATGCCGGAGATCACATCGATTGGATGACCAAGCGCCTGTTCGGCCTCTTTGCGGAAGGCCTTGCTGTCGCTGGCACGACGTAGCGTGCTGGTGCCAGCCGTCCTTACGCGCGACGCCCGCATATCGCGCAGTCGCTCGCCGAAACGGGACAGGCACTCGAGTGCTCTGAGTTTGGCGGGCTCGGTCAGCGCGCCATTATCCGTCAGGCCCTCGGACAGACGGACGGTTTCCCTGAGGCGATCAATTATCGCCAGCTGGCCATGGCGCAGCTCGCCGACAATCATGTGAAAACTATTGGAACCTAAATCTACCGCTGCCAGAACTTCAGGCGCGGAATCGGGGCCGGCTGGATCGATAGCAGAATCTGCGGGAGCGTTACTTATTGTACCGGGCCTTGTGATGTTCCCTGCGGCGGTAATTTAGCGGCGACTGAAGTTACATAGAAAAAGAGGAACCACAACCGCAGGTCGTTGTTGCGTTGGGGTTGCGAATAACGAATTGTGCGCCCTGCAGGTCTTCCTTGTAATCAATCTCTGCACCCATCAGGTATTGCACACTCATTGGATCAACGACCAGCGTAACGCCCTGATTTTCGACGCTTGAGTCCCCTTCTTCGGTTTTTTCGTCAAACGTAAAACCGTACTGGAATCCGGAGCAGCCACCACCTGAAATAAACACGCGCAACATCAAATCAGGATTGTCCTCTTCCTGAATCAATTCGTGTACTTTTTTTGCGGCCGCGTCCGTAAAGACTATGGGTGTCGGCGCCGCCGCCGAACCGATGACCGGGGTTTCAGTGTTTATCATTCAATAATCCGTTTATTCGTCTATCTGTTATTTAACCGGTTGTAACTGCTTTTACGTGCGGCTCCGCCTCGTTGCCGGACTTCTCAAGCAACGGCACCTGGCCCTCCGGTTGATGGACGAGCTTGCCATTTATTTCAGCACCGATCGACATCTCGATCAGATTATAATACACATTACCAATGACTCTCGCGGTTGGTCCAAGCTCAACTCGCTGGCTGACGACCACATCACCACGCACTATGCCATTCAGCACTACATAAGGGACCGAAACACCACCTTCGACGCTACCGCTTTCCGAGATGCTCAGGGCCGAATTGGTATCCGGATCTGCGTTTACGTTGCCTTTTACGGTGCCATCGATATGACAACCACCAGAAAAATGAAGGTCGCCGTTAACCTTCGACTTTGACCCTACTAACGTGTCGACGACACTGCTGCTTTGTTGTTTACGCCCAAACATATTATGTCACTCCCTGCTTTAACTCTGCGCTGTTTCCCAGAGAAAACTCTGTTTCACACTCGCTATTGACTTGGTTCGCGATTTTACTTCGATATTAATTTTCTCCGGTGTAAATCCGGCAGGTAATATCAGTTCGCGATCGAAATCCTGAAAATATCTAAAAGCAAACGGCCAGTTGCTCTTGGCGTCCGTTGGCAGCAAATCTTTCAGGCTGTAGGTCCTGGCCTTGCCATCCTGAGAGCCCTCGAGGCTAAACTCTACATTACCCTTGACGCTGCGATCGTGTTGCATGACCTGTACCAGCACCAACCGCATATGAAACTGTCGCTCGTCCTTCCCTTTTGTAACCTTGAAATCCTGAACTCTTAAGCCTCGCCCGCCGTCTGAGGGAGATACGATGCCGCGATAAAATGCGATCGCGTCCCGCTGTTCCTGAATCTTTCGCTGCAATTCGATCAGATCGCCCTCCACAACCTTGTAGGCTTCCTGATCGATATCGCGATGTGTTTCCAGCAGCGCGATCTCCTGTTTAAGTACGGCAATATTATTTTCAAGACCATCGATTTCAGTTTTATGATCTTGTTTTTCCTCAATTGCATCGGCGATGTTGTAATCAGCCTGGATACGGCCGAATTCGAACACCAGGTAAACACCGACCACAAAGGCAATCGCCACCGCAACACGCATAATCCCGCTGCGGCCCGTTCCGGGCATGTATGACCTTGGCTTCATATGCAAATAGTCGGTTTTCTACTCCATCCAGAAGCGTTATGTTACGCGGAGACCCATGCAAACAGAAGTGCGACAAGTCACGGAATTCGTTATAAAACAGCATATGGGGCACGGCCCCCGAAACAGGCAAATTAGCAGGAGATCAGCTGAATGCAGCTAGGCATATGGTATTTATGGGTCAAGGCGTTGCATATCGCCTTTATGGTCACCTGGTTTGCCGGGCTTTTTTACCTGCCGCGGTTGTTTATCTACCATGTCGAGGCCAGCGCGGACGCTGACCGGGATCGTTTCACGATAATGGAGCGGCGACTCTTTATCATCATGACCATTGGTGCCGTATTGACGACGCTTTTCGGCCTGACGCTCTTGTGGTCAAACCCGGCGTTGCTGGCGCAAGGCTGGTTCAACCTCAAGTTGTTGTTGCTGGCCGGCCTGTTCGTCTATCACATCAGGTGTTATCGATGGATCCAGGTTCTCAAGGTGCAACAGATTCCAGCAGACACGAAATGGCTGCGCTGGTTTAACGAGATTCCGGTCGTGTTCCTGCTAGGGATTATTTGTCTCGCGGTCGTCAAACCCTTCTGAACCGATATCTGCCTGTCGGTTTTCGGCGCGAGCAAGATCTTTGTCGAAGGCTGCGCGCCAGCGTTTGGGCCACCACCTGGGCCGTGGCGGCAAGCCCTCGGGATAAAGGTGCGGACCAAGCTCGTGCAATGCACGCACGTAAACGCGTCTCTTGAAATAAATAACCTCTGTAACCGGGTGCCAAAACTCGACCCAGCGCCAGCGATCAAACTCGGGCGTCTCTGATTGATCGAAGCGGACACGGTCCTCGGTCGCGGTAAGTCGCAGAATGAACCAGCGCTGCTTCTGGCCGATACACAGCGGCATGCTGTGCTGGCGCACGAACTTTTTCGGCAGTCGGTAACGCAGCCAGTCACTGGTTGTTCCAAGTATCTCTACGTCGGCTTCTGTGAGCCCCACCTCTTCGTGCAACTCGCGGTACATCGCCTGCTCAGAGCTTTCGCCCTGCATCATGCCACCCTGCGGAAACTGCCAGCCTTTGCTGCCAACGCGGCCCGCCAGCAAAAGCTTGCCCTCGCCATTGCAAAGTATGATGCCAACGTTGGCACGAAACCCTTCTGAATCTATGTGATCGGTACTCATGATGTACTCAGTAGCATGTGCTAATTTTCCACTATTCGGACAGCCTGTCCAGATACATACGCCAATCAATTACAATGATCGATTAACGGCGCAGACGTATTGCCACCATATTGATGGAGATCAAGAGTGACGCTGGTTCGTCCACAGCTACTGTTTCCGGCACTGATAGCCCTGTCTGTAACAGCCGGTATTGTTGCGCTGATCTCGGGAAGCGCCGATATCACTGCGCAGCAGGTCTGGCAGTCCCTGGCCGGAACCGCGCCTGACAACATACGTACCCTGGTCATTGACCTCAGGTTACCGCGCGCGTTGACGGCCTTTGGCGTCGGTGGACTGCTCGCTGTAGCCGGTGTACTCATGCAGGTTCTGCTGCGCAACCCTCTGGCTGAACCTTATATCCTGGGTACGTCCGGGGGCGCGGCTGTTGCTGCATTACTCGCCATGATGTTTGGACTTGGCGCGACCTTAGTCGATTTCGCGGCCTTCGGCGGCGCAATGGCGGCGACCTTGCTCGTATTTGCTATTGCACAGGGCAGCGGCAGCTGGACACCGACGCGGTTGCTGTTAACCGGGGTCGTGCTTGCAGCGGGTTTTAGCGCGGCGACCACCTTGTTGCTTGCTCTGAGCCCAGACCAGAATCTGCGTGGCATGTTGTTCTGGCTGATGGGAGATCTGAACTACGCTTATACGCCAGCCCGAAGTTTGTGGTTACTGGCCACAATAACGACGGCCGGCATAATCGCTGCGCGGCATTTGAATGTCCTTGCGCGTGGCGACCTGCAGGCCGCAATCGTAGGTCTGCCCGTCGCAGGGTTTCGCCTGATCATTTTCGCTGTGACGGCGCTTGCAACAGCAATATCTGTAACGACTGTCGGTGTAATCGGTTTTATCGGCCTGGTGGTGCCCCATCTTATTCGCATAGTGGCTGGCAGCGATCATCGTATTGTTTTGCCGGCATCTGCGCTTGCCGGGGGGACATTGCTGGTACTTGCCGACACGCTGGCGAGGACGCTGCTGGCGCCGCGCCAGCTTCCTGTTGGTGCGCTTACGGCTGCGCTCGGTGTGCCGCTGTTTTTGATATTGATGAGTCGCTCGCGGCGAACCGGTTAGCCATAGGAGACTCTCTGCTGTAAGTCATCTATTCGCGGCGTCTCAACTTTCGCGCCCA